>JAIWNQ010000295.1 GCA_020216745.1 Candidatus Hydrogenedens sp. | reverse complement strand
CATGTCGATGCTAACACCTCAACTGAATAACATGTAGGATAAACGGCTTTAACACTGCCACTAGCCCATCGGTACCCTGTTACATAATCTTCCTTATATCTCATATTACAACTCTTCCATTGGATTTAAGACTGTCCTTAATTTACCACATGCTTAATCACATTCACTTCGAAAAAACTACTATTAATTCCTTCTACTCCTTTATCATCTCGTGCATTTGAACTGTCGTCTTGACATTCGATTAATATTTAATTTCTGAATCATCCTTCTCCTTTTTATTTCCAACCCGGTCTTTCTTATTCTTTCTAATATCCTCTTGTACTTACTATGATATTCCTTACAATCTATCTATAAACCCCGAATAATTAGCTCTCTTTGTCTGGTAGTTCTTTATTATATTTTTCTTGTGAACGTTTAGCCCGTTTTGCTTTTTGTTTTTTTATTTTGCTTATTTTCTTTGAGATAGGTGCTTCTTTCCCAAGTTTTTGTAACTCTATGAGTTCACATAATCGTCGCCGAGCCAGAAAACGGTTTATCGATTGCGAACGAGATGTGTCCATCTTCACCTCAATCCCTGATGGGATATATTTCAGATATACACCTGTTGACGTATGATTGACTTTCTGTCCTCCTGGTCCCCGAGCAGAAATAAATTGCTCTATCAAATCTTTTTCAAATATCCCTAATCCTTCCATTCTTTTATAGAGTTCTTCTTCTTTCTTTTGCGATATTCCGAAAAACATTTAATCAATTGGTTTATGGTAAATTTTTTTGGCTCAATGATTTAGTATCAGGAACAGTCCAGTCTGGTTTTGGTGTGTCTTTAAATGGTAGTTTGTTTAATCCTTCAGGCGGTTTTTTCTTAAAGAACAAGTGATCAGCGAAATCTAAAACGACATCCCAATCCGATGGTTGAAGTGCATGTTCTCCTTCACGATAATGGATTCCAATATTTTCTGTAGCACCTAAAAATTGGTAGACAGGCACTGTACATTCATGCATGACCTGCGTACCCATAGGATTTGCCCATAAATCACCTAAAGCTTCACGAGATAGTTGTCCACGTGGTGCAATAAGTGCCTTTAAAAAATGCTGGTCAAATGGCAATCGGTCTTCTTTACCAATAAAATCTTTCAACCGTGGAACAAACCAATATGGGGCTACATCTGTAGTAATAGCCCTAAGTGTTTCCGCCCCTTTCCCAACAATTCTATACGAGCCACAACCTCCTGTCCCACTGGACTGAGGGATAACTAATGGGATTCGCTCATCATTTGCACTTGCCCACATCGATGCCTTGCCTCTACGTGAATGTCCAGTCAATGCTAATTGTTTAGTGTTCACCTCAGGTATTGTCTCCAAGAAATCTAAAACTCGTAAAGCACCCCAGCCCCAAACACCTAACGAACCCCAATCACATTCTGGATATAACTTATAAATCATCTGGTCTCTACTTCCACTGTCATCGTCCAAAACACTTTTATCATAGAGGCAAAGAGCATAACCTCTCTCTATACATTTCTTTGCTATTTCTTTATTATCATCATTCTCTTTCCAAAATTTAGGGATAAACAAAATCACAGGGCTTGGTTTCTCTTTAGCCGAAACAGGTAAAAACATCATCACATCTAACTTAAATTCAGGCGGTCCATAATACACTGCATACTCACGATACAATGCCTTATCATCAAATATCGTTGTCTCAACCAACAGTTCTGATTTTTGTATTTTCGGTGCTGGCGGTAAATGTCCATATTCATAAAACATCAATATTTCTTTTATCTCTTCTCTTCGTTTCCGCCAATCTTCAACTGTCTCCACCTTTTTCCCATCACAGAATTGGAAAGGATTTGGAATTCCTTCAAAAGAAGGCAATTCATTTACCTCTTTTAAGCATTCATTCGCACCACACATCCATTGTAAAGCGAACAAAACAAACAGAAATGAAATTACAATTTTGAAAGTGGAATAATACTTCATATCTTCAGATGTCCTTATATTATGGTTAACAATGATAGAATAATAGTAATTATTTTATTAATGAGGAGTCAACTATCATGCATGTTTTGATTACAGGTGGTGTCGGTTACTTAGGTAGCTGGGTCACCTATGAACTACTGAAAAAAGGGCATAAGGTCCGAATCTATGACCGCCTATGTTTTGGGAAGCCTGAAAAAGCGGAGTGGCTTTCCCATCCAAACGTAGAACTTATCGAGGGCGATATACGCTATTGGCAGAAATATCCCGACTTGTTTAATAGCATTGATGTGGTCATACACCTCGCAGGATTAGCCAACGACCCCTCTTGTGCCCTGTGTCCCATTACCGCAAAAGAAGTAAACACAGCCAGCACAGTCGAATTGGCACGGCAAAGCAGTCAAAAAGGAGTTAAAAAGTTTATATTTGCTTCTACCTGTGCCGTGTATGGAAAAGGGGTTGGTGATTGGCTCGATGAAGAAAGCCCAACAAATCCGTGGTCAATGTTCGCCCAAACGAAAAACGAATCCGAGAAAATAGTGCTATCATTAGGACATAATCAATTCTCCCCTGTGATTGCGAGGCTTTCCACCTTATTCGGCTATTCACCACGGATGCGGTTCGACCTCGCCTTAAACCTGATGACTGCAATGGCAAAAACGCAAGGAACTATTGAAGTCCATGGCGGAGGGCAACAGTGGCGACCATTCCTTCACGTGCGGGACTGTGCCCGTGCCATCTGCATCCTTACCGAAGCAGAACAGAGCATGGTTCATAACGAGATATTTAACATCGGTGCAAATGAACTGAACAAGAGAATTTTAGACCTCGCAAATGAAGTCGCCTCACTTATCCCAGACACAAAGGTCGAAATACTTAAAGAAGATGAGGATTGGCGAACCTTCCGAGTACTGTTCAATAAATTCGCTTCACGATTCTCTTTTCAACCTGAATATAAAATCTATGACGGCGTTCAAGAAATATTAAATTGGTTCCACCAGAATCCATCCGAAGAGCCCTTTTCCGAAAAATACATCAACGTGTTCCGATTTAAACAATTAAAAACTATCCCTGTTAGCGAAGGAGGCGAACCCACTGCTCCACGATTTATTCCGTTAGCCAAACCCATACTTGGCAAAGAAGAAGAAACGGCTATTTTACAGGCGATACGAAGTGGTTGGCTTACCTCAGGCGATAAAATCAATGCCTTCGAACGAATATTTGCATCGACCGTCGGAGCAAAAGAAGCGGTTGCTGTTTCTTCATGCACATCAGCAATTCATCTCTGCCTCGTAGAAGCAGGTGTCAAAGCAGGTGATGAAGTTATTACTCCGCCGATAACATGGGTATCTACAATTAACACCATCCTGAACATGGGTGCTAAACCTGTTTTCGTTGATGTTGACCCGATAACCTTCAACATTAATCCCGAACTTATTGAAGAAAAGATAACAAAAAAAACAAAAGTGATTATCCCTGTAGACCTCGCAGGACATCCCTGTGAATTGGAGGCAATCCAAAATATCGCAGAACGATACAATCTCCACCTAATCGAAGATTCTGCCCATGCCTTAGGTGCTACGTATCATTCAAAACCCATCGGTTCTATCTCAGAACGAACCTGCTTCAGCTTTTATGCCACCAAAAACATTACAACCATCGAAGGCGGTATGATTACTCTATCCGACCCCGAAAAAGCACGAATGTTAAGGATATTAGCAACAAATGGCTTGACCGATACCGCTTGGGATAGATATGGAAGGAGTGCCTTCTATCGCCCACAAGAATTGGTCTCCGCTGGTTTCAAATATGCCATGAGCAACGTATCCGCAAGCATCGGCGTAGAACAAATCAAAAAACTAAGCACCTTCAACAGCGTTCGCCAGAGACTGGTACAACGGTATTACTACTCCCTATCAGACATAGATGAAATTATCCTACCCAAAACAAAAGAACATGTCCAGCATGCATGGCACCTGTTTATTATCCGACTGGATACAAAAAAAATAGGCAAGTCCCGCGATGAAATCGCCTTCATGCTAAGGCAGGAGAACATCGGAACAGGTATTCATTTCTACGGTGTGCATCTCCACCCATATATCCAACAACAATGCAATGTAAGCCCTGAATCCTGTCCTGTAGCAACTCAAATTTCCAATGAAATCCTATCATTACCTCTGCATCCAGAGCTGACAGAGGAAAATATCCAATACATCGTTGACGCATTAAAAAAAGTGATTTACTACGCCAAACACTAAACTACCGTTAAGCCCGTTATTACCTCTTTACAGTGCGTCATTACTCACAGAAGATGTATTTGATAATCTTATCCGCCTCATGGTAATCAGGAATAAGAATATCTGCACCTGCACGAAGCAACCTCTGCCTCTTATGCATATCCCAGCCATATCCCTTCTTCTCATCCGATGCCACACCCAAAGCAATTCCACCTTGCTCTTTAACATTCCTCAACTCTACAGGACCATCACCAATCGCCATAACCTCCGGACCATGAAGATTATGCACCGCTATAATCTCACGAATAACCTTCTCCTTTGAATACTCTTCTATACTCGGCAATGCACCCCAAATCTCCTCAAAATATGAATCCACACCCAAAACACTTGCCTCATGACGAACATCTTCACGGTCAGTCCCACTAAACACATACATAATAACGCCTCGCTTCTTAAGTTCTTCAAGAAAATACAATACATTACGCACCGTAACCTGCTCAATAGTCAACTCCCCATTTTGTAACTTCCGAATTCGCTCCCGCACAGGAATAAGCAACCGCTCATTATAAATTGCCTTATAACCCCATTCATCCAATATCTTATCCTCCGGTACTAACCCATGAGCACGAACCATCTGAACCAGCCTCTGCATCTGGAAAATCGTTTGAATACCCGTCGTCTCCTCTATCATCTCCGCTACTTCTTTCTCAATCTCCGCCGTAGGCTCATGTTCACCACATATCATCTCCACACACATCGGACCCATAATATTCTGCCACCCCTCACGAAGAAGACTAATAGTCCCATCAAAATCAAAAAGAATATGCTTTACACGACCTAATGTAATATTCGGATTTACAACCTCAATCTCTGTCTCGGGCAAAAATGTCTGTGATACTGACATAAAAACACTCCTATTACATCGTTAAACTGGGAGTACAAGAAGATACATTATAACAAAAATGACCCTCTCAAGAATAACCACCCTAACATCTCAATGCTTCCACAATCTCTTTTCACCCAACCTCCCTAATCCGTTACCGTATGCTTCTACCATTGCTACCTCCTTATAAGCAACACAAATATATTACTCATGTTTAATAAAAAGTAACAATGACAGACATATAAAACATTGACAGTGCTTTTAAGAACAACAGGTAATGCTGACACCTCAACTTCATACATAAGAATATCACCTTAGAGCCATTGATATTACAAAATTCTGAATAGAAAACAAAAATGTGGTCAATACAAAAATAATTGAATAAACTTGACATACAATAAAAAATGTGGTATAAATAAAACATTAATTTATTGTTAAACATTTTATAAATTACACAATGTAAAGGCACAAAAAAATGAATAATTATAAAATAACGTGCGTTCAAACATACATTTCATTATCTTCATTTATCCTCATATCCTTTATTTTGGTCTATCCTACTGCATTTTCAGCGGTAATACCCATAAGTACAATTGAAAATTTACAAAAGATAGGTAAAGACCCAGCATATCCGCTCAATGGCGAGTACGAATTAATACAAGACATTGATGCAAGTGATACGGTAAATTGGAATAGTGGTAAAGGTTTCGCTCCAATTGGAAATTCAACAAGCCGATTTATAGGAAAATTTGATGGCAAAAATTATGTAATAAGGAATTTATATATCAGCCGAGGTTCAGAGGACAATATTGCTCTGTTCGGTTATGTAGGCTCAATAAGTGAGATTCATAATGTAGGATTAGAAAATGTATTTATTTTAGGAAGAAATAATGTGGGTTCTTTGGCTGGAACCAACTCAGGAAAGATTACTTACTGTTACGCAACAGGCGGTGCAGAAGGAGCAAAAAACGTCGGTGGGTTAGTTGGATATAACTGGGGCGGTACCGTGACACAATGTTATTCTACAGCCATGGAATTAGGCACAGAATATATCGGCGGTCTGGTTGGTTATAACTCAGGTCCAATTTCATATTGTTATTCCACAGGCTCATCAACCGCCTCTTCTTCTTCTTCTTCTTCTTCCGGTGGGTTGGTCGGATATAATACCGACTCCGTCTCATATTGTTATTCCACAGGTTCATCAACCGCCTCTTCTTCTTCTTCTTCTTCTTCCGGTGGGTTGGTCGGATATAATGTCGGCTCCGTCTCATATTGTTATTCCACAGGCTCATCAACCGCCTCTTCTTCTTCTTATGATTATTCTTATTCCGGTGGGTTGGTCGGATATAATAATGGGACAATATCTCAGTGTTACTCTACGGGTAACGTTTTTGGGCAGAGTAATATTGGTGGACTGATTGCATATAAATGTGAAACCTGCATGGTCTCCCAAAGTTACTGGGATATTCAGACATCAGGTCAAAATACCTCTGCTGGCGGAACAGGAAAAACAACAGCACAAATGAAACAAGAAGCAACTTTTGTTGATTGGGATTTTACAAATGTTTGGGGAATTATTAAAGATGTTACATATCCATATTTAATATGGCAACATATAGTTCCAGATGTTGTAGGTCTAAGCCAGAGCGAAGCGGAAAATGAGATAGAATCATCGGGGATGAATGTGGGGGCAATAATAGAGGAGTGCAGTGATACAGTTCCTTCGGGTAATGTAATCAGTCAGGACCCATTATCAGGCCAGCAAGTGCCACCGGGCACACCAGTAAATCTG
>JAIWNQ010000253.1 GCA_020216745.1 Candidatus Hydrogenedens sp. | reverse complement strand
TAGTAGAGGGGCCAATAGAGGGTGAAGGTGTAATAGAAGGACCAATAGAAGGAATAATCGAGGGAGTTCCAGAAGGAATTACAGAAGGTTCAGTAGAAGGTCCGACAGAGGGTGAAGGCACCGTTGAGGGACCGTCGGAAGGCGAGGGTATGGTAGAAGGTTCTCAAGAAGGAGCTGTTGAAGGGATGCCAGAAGGAGTTGTGGAAGGAGAAGGGATAGAGGAAGGTGTAGTTGAAGGAGAAGGTATCCAAGAAGGAACTGTAGAAGGGACGCCTGAAGGAGTTGTAGAAGGAGAAGGGATACCTGAAGGTTCTATAGAAGGTGAAATATATCTTATTCAGGGACAGGTAATCAATAGTATAAGTAAGAGACCTGTCTCAGGTGCGAAAGTAGAATTAGGTTCTGAAGGTATGACAGATATGATACTTGTGATAACTGATGGAGATGGAAAGTTTAGTATAGAGACTGGCGTATTACAACCCCCATATAATCTAACAATTAATATGAGAAAATATATTAGTAAAACAATTCAGTCTGTGAATAGTGGTGAAAACGTATCTATAGAGTTAGACCCAGAGGATATTCAAAAGCCACTGAAGCCGAGGGTATATAGTACACCTCAGAGTATCCGTATAAAATGGGATGCCAGTCCTGAGTATAATATTGCAGGTTATAATATATACCGTAGAACATTAGATGAAAATGGAGATACCTTAGTAGATTGGCAACGAATCAATGTACCTGACTCCGAGACAAATCCAACTATTGAGCCCTATGAGGGGTATATTCAAGGTTTAGAATATTCAGATACTTCAATTCAATTGGGTTCTTATTACCAATATGCCATTCAATCTGTCAGTGATGTTGACCGCTATTCTGTTTTATCTGATGCATCAGATATAGTGAAAGGACAGTTTCTTACGGTGTTTTTCCCTGAACAGGTGAATATCAATGATGCAAGCCTTTTCTGGTTAACGCCAACTGAAGATCCAGGGCAATTACAAATTCGCATACCTATAAACTCGAAGTCAGTATACGATGTATCCGCAACCTCTGTTCAGATTGATGCGGAACTACCTCAGAATTTAATTTTAGATCCCAATTCTATTATCGTCGAACCATCGGGCATAACAGTAGGGATGTTTATTGCTTATGGAGCCTTTGCGATAGAGGATACTAATATCATCAGTTTGCGAATAGCCTCAGCAGATTTTGAAGCTCAAGAATTATATGGATCTGGGACGCTATTCAATATTGTTGCATCGGTAAGCCCAGCTAATGAAGGAGAGATATGCGAACCATTGACTTTACTTCCCGACGATGGTATGGGAAATGGAGTTCGGCTATATGATGTGACTACATCAACAACACAGCCACTAAAGGTAGATATAGAAAATGGCTTGTTATGCGCAACAAATAAATGCATACTTGGAGATGCCGATAGTAATGGAGCTATAACTCCTGACGATGCCCAATACATTCTGGACTATTGGACGAAATCTGCTGGTGATAACGAATGTATCCAAAGTTCAGGTGATATTAATATGGATGGGTTAATAGACAATGCCGATTCAAGTGCTATACAACGTTGGTTAGAAGGGAATAATATCATTCCACCCTCTGAAGAAGATTGGTTTAAGAAAAGCTATGATCATTATTGGGAGCATCTAAAATGGTTAGCGGATAATGGTTCCATGTCAGCAGAAACCATTTTAGCTACAACGGAAAAACAGGATACATCTGTAAACGTATGGTTAAATAAAGGATTATATGGAGTTAAAGGTTCCCAGAAAGAAATATCTGTGTTAGCAGATAATGTGTCGAACATGTCAGGCTTCGCTATGATGCTAAATTTTGATGGTAAATATGCAGAAGTTAATGAGGTAGTTTTGGGTGATGTTGCACAAAATTTGAGCCTCAGCTATAATGAGGGTGCCGATGCAACAGGTAGCCTACGGATTATGGCGGCGGGTAAAGACTTCTTAGGTGTCAAAGGCGAGGTTGAGTTAGTGCGTATAAAATTTACAATGAAACAAAGTGGCAATGCCTACTTGAATTTGGTTCAGGTTAGTGTGAATGATGTCTATGCTTATGTGCCGATGTTTAATGACCCGAAAGCACCAGTGATAGTCCCGACACAAATACCCAAAGTGACAGTTCCTAATGTTGTAGGTATGACAGAAACAGAAGCACAGGCTACATTAGAACAAATAGATTTATTTGTGAGCGATGTTATTGAAGAGGTTAATAATGAAGTAGAGCCGGGAAAAGTACTACGCCAGATACCAGTACCAGAAACCGAAGTTGATGCGGGTTCAACTGTAGTTCTGTACATTAACAAAAAACAGCAGACTATTGAAGGTACCCCTGAAGGCACGCCGGAAGGTACCGCTGAAGGCGTTGTAGAAGGTACCTCTGAAGGCACGCCGGAAGGTACCCCTGATGGAACAATAGAAGGCATTAAAGAAGGAGCAGGAGAAGGAACCCAGGGAGGCACAACAGAAGGGGAACAACAGATAAAAGTAATTGTGCCTGATGTTGTAGGTAAAACGAGGGATGAGGCGACAATAGCGATTAAGACAGTAGGCTTAGTTGTAGGTAATGTGACAGAAGAGTACAATAATGATGTTGGGGCTGGAAAAGTAATTCGCCAAAATCCTATTGCGGGGACAAAAGTAGATAAAGGATCAGCAGTCGATTTAGTAATAAGTAAAGGTAAAAAACGTCGTTTTATTATTTCCTGCGGAGAAGGGAAAGGGACTATAGATGGTTCCTATTTTGCGGATATAATGATGTTAAGTGTTATATCTATGTTTTTACTTGGTTACAAAAAATCGAAAAGAGATATATATTAAGAAAGTGGTAGATACTTGAGACTATAAAAGTGAACATAGACACTTTTGATTGTGCTTTTCTGCTTGTGAAGTAAAAGGTATATGTGTATTCAGAATTTAAAGTTATGATGAATAAAAATTAAAGACAGAACCAGCAGGTGCAGGAAGACAGGGGAAAGGTAAATACGTATTAAAATAGACAAGTGATTTGAAGCCAGAGCAGTGACATGGATATAAGGCACTGATGTCTAATGATAGTAATGCATCAGCAGTCATTTTTAAACGTTCTTCTGTAGCACTATGAAGATGTAATCCCCCAATGACAATCATTTTTTTCTCCACCTTCATTATATTCTTGCGGAGGTAAGTAAGAGTATTTATTACACCGGAATGTGTACAACCCAAAAGCACGACGCCATAGTCTTTGCTATCAATAAACAGACATTGGTCGTCAGGAAATGTATCTAATTGAGTACATTGCGGGTCAAGATAAAAACAAGGTTCTGATTTTTCAAAGGGAACAGTTCTTGGAATAGATCCTGAGGCATAAATGGTCTCTGTTATCTGAGTAGGTTCTAACACAGGTGTAAAGTGAGTTGTGTTGGTTACCAGTTCTTTTTCAGGTCCTCTATATCCAATCTCGCGAATGCTACCGTTATTGTCTCGTATATATCTTTTTTCAAATACAAACGGGTGTGCAAAAATATTTTCAGGTGCCGATTTTTGTAGTACTGCTTGTATTCCACCGGTATGGTCATAATGTCCATGACTTAATACAAGATATTTAACAGAGGATAGTTGACAGTTTAGTACTTTGGCATTGTGCTCAATCGTCATGCCAGCACCTGTATCAAATATAATGGGTACGTTGTTTTCCTGAATGAAGAATGATAAACCATGTTCACCTAAAACCCCTGATTTAGATGCGGTATTCTCACATAAGACTGTGATAGTTAGCATGTTTAACTCCTTTTCTTTATATAGGATGGGACACATCTCATTAAATAGTTGATGTTAGGATGTATACATTAGGATAAATAATTTAGGATGTATTATATATCTAACAAATGCAAGATGACAGAACGTAAATAATAATTTAATGATAGATATTTTGTTTGGCGTAATTTTAAATATTCAAAAAGTAAGTAATGAACTTAGTAGTAAAGTGTGATGTAGGTGTTTTTAGTAAGTTTGTGTTTGTTATTTTTTTGGAGGTTTTTTAGGTGGTGGCGTGCTCGGAACATTTGCAGGAGTAGGTTGTCGTTCAAGGCGGTTTATCGCATGCTGTGCTTGCTTTATGACATTGGGGTCTTTACTGGTTTGTATGACGTTTTGATACATCTGTATGGCACTGTTCATATCCCCTTGTCGCTGGTATGTTTGGGCAAGTAAAAGTTGTGCAGTGGCATTATCAGGTTGAAGTTGTAGCACTTGTGAGTATTGTGCCTCCGCTTCGTTGTACATTCCCATACGGTTGTATAAACTTCCTAAGGCTATATATGGTCCTATGTTCCCTGGTGCTAATTGGATCGCCGTTTGGTATTGGTCAATGGCTGAGTTATAGTCATTATTGCGTCGATAGTAATCTGCCATGGCTAATCGTGCATCAGGTGAGTTTGGTTCTTTATCAATCCATCCTACTAATGCTTGTCCTTCTTCTTGTTGCATACCCATCTGGCGGTATAGTCCAGAAGCCATAGCATAAGTTGTAGCTTTATCGCCGTTCATTTGAACAAACTGGTTTAATTCGCGATTTGCAAGGTCGTAATTTCCTTGACGGCGGAAGGTATCTGCTAAGAAATAGTGTGGCGTTGGGTCATTGGGATTGTTAGATGACCATTGCCGGTATGCGTCAATTTCACCTTGAATATTGCCTGTTTTCTTATATAAGTTTGCCATCGCACGTAATGCATCGCGGGAAGTTGGGTCTAATTCTAAACTTTTTTGGATTAGTTCCGAGGCTTTTTCATAATCACCTTTTTGAAGAGCGTCATTTGCATTTGTTATAAGTGATTTTATTTGCCCCATTATGTTTTCATCAGCAACATCATCACGTCGATTTATTTTTTCAGTTCTGTCTTTTTTCTTTGAACTGTCAAATGAATAGTCCAAACCTTTGCCTTTTTTAGAAGATGTTGAGGAGGAGGAAGAGGTAGAGGAGGAGGCTACCCCTGAGGTTTCACTACCAGTTCCTCTACTCCCACTTTTTCCACCTTTTCCTGACACGTTCTGTTCGGAATTATCCGAGATATTTTTCATTAACGTTTCAAGTGCTGATTCGATTGATTTCTCACGTAAATTTTCTGAGATGTTATCATAGTTGAGAGCAGGGTCACTTTCAGTAGTAGACTTGTCTGTATTAGAGGTATCGTTACTATCTGTTTTTGAAGATGATGAGCTTTCATCCAATATTGAAGTCGTAGATGAATTTTGCTTAAAGCTATTATTTGATGCGGTTGTTATCTTCGGTTTGGCAAACTCCTCGGGAGATACATCACTGTTCCAATGAAGAAGAAGAACCGCAATCACTACACATACTGGTATTAAAATTAGTAAAAGTATGTTTTGTAGTTTCATATTACTCCTTAGTAGATGGTTTCTTATGGAATCTGTATAGGTCCAAACACAGGCACTGCCATGTTTGCCTCATCGATAATATTACAGTATGGGTCAAAACCTCTACCATACCATAAAAACGCTTGCTCAGGCATTTTGGTTAGCCACAAAATCACCGCATCGGGTTCATCATCGGGGAATGTTATTTTATATATCACGGGTAAGTTTGGTGCATCGGGAGCAGAACTAATTGTAAAACCGGATGGTCGACCTGCAGATAAAAGCTTTCCGTTTACATTTGAGAATGTAACTTTTATTTGTGGACCATAGGGTGAGTTTAGCCGTTCTACTTTTTCTGGACGTGGTCCAGACACGACTTTTCCTTTAAATAAGTCTCGTTCAACAAGATTCGCAAGGCGGTAGCCTAATATTTTTAGTCCTTGTGTTCCAGCATGAATTAAATCGTCTAAGCTTAAATCAATAGATGCAACCATACCTCCGGGTTGTAACTCTTTTTCCAATTCCAATTGGTCATTTTGCAATTTATTCCAGAAGGTTGGGTCTGGGTTTTCATTAACGAATCTACCAATTTGCACATAGTAAAATGGCAATTGTGGGTCAGCAAAGTCTTTTCGGATTGCTTCTACCAGTTTTTGCATGCGCTCTTTATACAAAGGTTGCGGGTCTTTACCTGCATCTGATTCGCCCTGATACCAAAGGACACCCCGAACTTTGCCACCTACTGCTTGAACTTGTTTATACATAGAGCCGTATAAAGATTCGCCACCCTTATCTCTCAATGAGGGGTCCCATTCTGTCATGGAAGTGCCACCATGAGCAGATGCAATCAAACCGATGGGACGTCCTGTTCTCCTGACCATTTCCAATGCGAAGGGAAGACCAAGACCTGCTCCTTTGGTAGCGGTATATGCTTCGTAAATTTTTTTGGGTCTTTCTTCTTCTGTTGCTTTCAATCGTCCATAATGGACTGGGTCTGGCGATTCGGCTAAAACATGAAGCGGGTCTTTAGCGATTCGCCATTTATACGCCATTGAGTATAGATGCACAAGAGGATGAGGTTCCGCTGTATCGACAAGGTTGCCTACCCCATACATATTTGATTGACCTGCCATAATCCACAAGTCACCTACTAATATATCTAAGATTGATGTACTCTCCGTGACCTCTCCAGCATCGTTTTTTACTTGGAAATCTACACGATATGGACCCCCGACAGGAATATCGTTTAGAACCGCTTTCCACCCTGATCCATCGGTTGAACCTATTGCTTTCCAGGGGATTATAACATAACCAATACCAGTCACCTGTACCTCTATGGTTCCTTTCCCGGAACAAGTTCCGCTCACCTCCACAGGTAAGTTTTTATCATCCACGCCTGCTTGTAATACTTGGTAATGGGTTAAGCCATTATCAAGTGTTAAGGTAAAAGAGTATAAACAAGGAACAATAGAACAAAGCACCAAAAGAAAAAAAGTTTTTGTTTTGTAGGTTGTGTTATTCATATGTTTGTCTCCTAATTGAAGTTATGTATGGACATTTAACTGATCGCCAACTAAATAGTTATCATACACTTTTGTCCAAAAATATTCAAAATTTAGATGTTGTGCATTTTAAACGCTTCCCTCAGATACATATTATAATATCTGAGGGAAGTCACACAAGACTTGGCTATACTAAAAATTTGATTTACCCACTTTTTCTTTGTTTTTTCATACCACTGACAAAAATAGTTAGAATGCCAATGAATATAAAATCAAGTAGGTATTTCCACCAAGCATTTCTGTCTAAACTCTTTCCACATCCACAACCACCACTTTGAGATTGGTCTTGTGGTTGATTGGTAGTAGTTCCTTCTGTAGACCCTTCATTGGTACCTTGTTGAGTAGACCCTTCTTTGGCTCCTTCGGAGGTTCCTTCTTTTTGTCCTTCTGTTATACCTTCTTTGGCTCCTTCGGAGGTTCCTTCTTTTTGTCCTTCAACCGCTCCTTCTTCTTGTCCTTCCTTTGGTCCCTCTCCTTCTTGTGGTGTTACGCCTACAATTTTTATCAATCCATCTTCTGTCTTTATGTCACCGTACCAACTTAAATCATCTCCAAATTGACCCTTTATTTTAACATCACGTATTTGAAGTTTTATATCTTTGGACTCTGTTGGAGGTAATGTTGATTTGAAAGAAATTTGTATTATTCTATCACTACTCTTTGTTTGCACCTCTTTTTGACCGCTTATGGATACTTTCAGATAACCATCACCTATTTCTGTCTCTTTCTTGTAACCTTGGGCTTCACTGATAACATCCTCCAACTTCAAACTTGAGAAAGAAATTCCAGCGTCAAAGGTTAATATCATATCCATTCCTGCAAATCCTACTAACGAATCCAGTTCTATTCCTACTTTATATTCACCGTTTTCATCCGGTTTATTTGTGCCTATTACCTTTACTGTCCGTTGTGTATCAGTGGCTAATAATGCTTTTGCTTTACCACCACCCATTTCTGATGGATTAATTGGGAGTCCAGATAGACGTCTTAAGAGTAGTGAGGCATCAGCACAGTCTAAAAGGCCGTCTCCATTAAAATCACCCCTTCGTAAGTCACAATCTAAATTTGATATGGAAGATTTTCTAACAATTTTTCTTAATAACAATACTGCATCTGCCATGCCAACATATCCGTCGGGGTCAATATCTCCAAATAGGCAATGTTCTGTGATACATTGTTCATCTGGATTTGTTTCCAAAATAGATATTTTGCCATCTTTACGTTCTATCGGTATCAATTTCAATTCTGAATCTTTTATTATGGCTTTGTCAATCTTCAAATCAACCGTCTTTGCACATTCTCCCTGGGCTATATTTAGTTTTGATTTGAAGACTATATCAAAGAGACGGCCTTCACCGTATAGAACTTTTTGTTCATTATCCTGTCTCGGACCTGCATGGAATTCTATTGTATTACTGTTTTCCCGTTTGTTTACTAACACTTCTAAGTTTCGGCTGACCACGGTACTAACTACTTTTATCAATTCTAAAGCGTTGTTATCATAAATGATTTTAATGTCAATTGTATAAGGTTCTAAACCTCGTGCACTGCTGATATTCACTGGAACACGAATCTCCTCATTGGGGTCTTCTAATAGCCAATCGATTTCCGGTATCCATACTACTAACTTACCTGGTTCCGCTTTAACTACCTCGGACGGGGCACTTTCTTTCCCACCTGTCCCAAGGGCTATCAAACGGTAATACCATGCTCGGGTCGTATCTACAGTGTTATCTTTATAATTTGTTGTTGTTATCCCATTAGCGACTGCTGTCCATGGCCCATTCTTATTATCGCTACGTTCTAAACGATACCCTGTCAAATCCCATTCTGTGTTTGCTTCCCAAACAAGATATACATGGTCTACGCCAGGAAATGCCTGTAAACCGCGAGGCTGTGATAATTTTGAACCTGCAGGATCAGGACCTGCACTCACAAGTATTTCGACAGTAGTTCCACTCAAAACACTACTCCCCCCTACAGGTGATTGTCCCATTACGGTGTTCTGTGGAACTGTATCACTATATTGTAATGTCCTTTGCTCCTTTAAGCCTGCTGATTGAAGTTGGGTTATTGCAGAATTGACATCCTGTCCTATTACGTTTGGAACTGTCACGTAAGTCACTTCGGAACTTGGGCCCTTTGATACCCATATTGTAACTTCTGAACCTTTATTTACACCACTACCAGCCACAGGTGATTGACGAATCACACTTCCCTCTGGAATATAATTATCATATTCACGTTCTACTTTTAGAGTTAACTCCGCTGTCTGTATTACCTCTGTGGCCTGTTGTTCGGTTCTTCCCACCACATCCGGAACTATTACACCGGTGCTAACGCACGGACCATTAGAAACTGTTAATTGGATGAATGCCTGGGATGTAACTTGTGTGTCTGCGTTGGGTATCTGGCTAATGACATTTCCTTTGGCAACAGCATTATTGCATTGATAAACAATCTGTATATTTGATAGCCCTTGATTTTGTAGAGTAGTCTTCGCTTGGTCTTCTGATTGACCAACCACATTGGGAATGGATACTAAAACTTCACCTTCACCTTCTGCAGTCCCTTCGCCTTCACCCTGAACAGATTGTTTCCAACGCAAGTCAGGATATGGGTTCATTATCCAAACATTGTCAAAATCCCAACCTACAAATGTTGATTGCTGATAAAGTTGTTCCTCTGTAATTCCTGTTCCACCATCAGAAAAGCGCGTCCCTGTATTATCTATATAATAACATGAGATAACATCCCCAGCCTCTTTATAACCTATTAAAGCACCAGAAAACAATTCACCCCAGACACTTGCATTACTCCAACAGTTTTCTACTTTTCCATCTATTTGTTTTCCTATAAGTCCGCCAACATAGTAAGTCCCTGACACAAGAAAATCAGTCCAGCTATTTTCAACTTCACCTACGTTATATCCAACCAAACCTCCTGTGCCCCATTCAGCGTCATAACTTATTACCATAGAAGAAGAATAGCATTCATTGATGATTCCACCACTACCTCCGACTAACCCACCTATCCAATCCATAGCATCGGTTGATTCTACGTATGAATAGACACTTGCACACCTGCGAATTTTACCTCCTGTCCATAATTCGCCTGCAATAGCACCTATAGAGTAATATCCTCTAACAAAGGCTTCCACTAAAATCAAATTTTCGGCAATACCACCTTCACCTATAACAGCAAACAGTCCCGCATAATTATATGATTGTGATGTGTCGATATATAAACCATGAATAACATGATACTGCCCATCAAATGTTCCTGTAAATGGATTATCAACATTGCCAATAGGTTTGAAACCTCTCCCTTCATTCCAATTAACTGTGTCAGTAGCATCTATATCTGATGTTAAAACATAATTCCCGTTTATTGGATATGCAGGGTCATTTCCTATCTTTTGAAGTTTTTCAATGCTATCTATTCCTATTGTCTCACAAGGTCCTGAAGAAACCTTTATGTAAATATATGTGTCAAAAGGAACATTTTCGCCAGGCTCAACACTTTGATAAATTACTTGGTTTGCAGGGTAGTCTGAACACTCATATATAATATTATCAACATCTATTGATAAATTAAGTGATTGCAATTCATTTATAGCATCCCTCTTGTCCTTTCCAACTATATTAGGAACTACAACACATTGGCTACCAATTGAGATACCTATCTTAACTGTGTCTCCTATTTGCAAATAACTGTTTCCTACTGGTTCCTGCTGAATTACCTTATCGTAAGGAACTTCGTCCGAACATAAATAGTATAGGTATACATTCAATCCATTAAACCATATGTAATTCAATGCTTCATACTCTCTCATACCAACTACATTCGGTACGTACATCATATCTAAACATGCACCTGCTGATACTGTCAAATATATCGTTTCGTTGCTGTAATACATCTCTCCTCCAGCTGGCCATTGGTTTTTCACTTCCCACGTAGGTGTTGTTTCATCACATTCATAATTTATATAAATATAAAAATTTGGTAGTGTATTCTCTAATAAGATCTTCGTGTCATATACATTCATACCTATCACATTAGGCATTTCTACAGGCACCTCACCTTCTACTATTCCTTCGCCCTCAAATAAGCCTTCAATAACTCCTTCACCTTCTTGAATACCTTCCGTGACACCTTCTGTTACACCTTCTCCTTCTGTTACACCTTCGACTACTCCTTCGCCCTCAAATAAGCCTTCAATAACTCCTTCACCTTCTTGAATACCTTCCGTAACACCTTCTATTATACCTTCTCCTTCTGTAACACCTTCGACCACTCCTTCGCCCTCAAATAAGCCTTCAATAACTCCTTCACCTTCTTGAATACCTTCCGTAACACCTTCTGTTACACCTTCGGCCACTCCTTCGCCCTCAAATAAGCCTTCAATAATCCCCTCTGGTATCCCTTCCAGCATGCCTTCAACAAAGCCTTCAACAACTCCTTCAGGGATACCTTCTATATAACCCTCACCTTCATAAGAATATGGACCTAATGATACTAATAAATATATGTCATCTTCCTCCCATACTAAACTGCCTGCTATAGGTGTTTGGTCCATTACAATACCATAAGGGACAGAATCAGAATAATCATAAAATAAATATATATTATAGAATCCTAATAATTGTAATTCTTCATAAGCTGAATAGATGTCAGTACCGATTAAATATGGAACAGTAACTAATGTTAATGATTTACTTAAATTTTTTTCCTCAGGCAAAGAATATACAAATTTATTCTGCAATTCTGAGGCTACAGTTATGCCTGTTAACATCATAATCAAAAGGAATAACAATGATAGAACACGACCCTTATAACACAATATCTTTTTCATTTTTAACCTCCTTAGATTTATTTATTTAACACATACTATAATTATATATGCCAAAATTTTTAGAATCAATTTTTATAGGGCCATTATTGTATTTAGCATATTTAATAAATCTTGCAAAAGTGGATCTATAGAAACCTTTTTAATGATTTGTTAATGGGATTTTATTTATGTAAAGGGTTTTTTATGATATTGTGGGTTGTTCTACAACGGGGACAAATTATTTTACCTTGGTAATTGGGAGGGATTTTTAGTATTACTCCGCATGAGCATTTTAGGAAATTAAATTTTTGTGCTTTCATAATGGCATCGCCAGCATTGCGTACATTTTGATGTGGGGTGGTTTCTGCTGAAGTAGAAGGGGGCTTGATTATTTGGTTCAACATTTGTTGTTCTAATGGTAGAGGAGGAGGCACAGTGCCTCCCGCAGAAGTATATATCGTAGGAGTAAGTTCGTTAGTTGATATGGTATATTTCTTCTTCCATTTTTTACCTTCTATTTGTTGCCATACTTGTTCGTAGGTGGCTGTAGGGGTTCTTGCAATGGTTCGTAGAATCTGGATGCGTTTTAGGATAGGGGGGTGAGTGCTGAATATTGATGAGGCATCAAGTTTATTTGCTTCTAATGGGTTGATTATATACATAGGTGCTGTTAGTTGATTTATGTTTATGGGTGGAGTTTGCTGATATTTTTTTGCAATTGCCTCTAATGCAGATGCTAAACCTTCGGGGTTTCGGGTTAGAACAACGGAGCCTGCGTCAGCTAAGTATTCCCTCTGTCGTGAACAGGCAAAGTAAATAAGTTGTGCTAAGAATGGGGCTATTAAAGACAATAGCAGAGCGAAGATGTACACCACTATCAGGAACAAAATAACTCCGCCTGCGTCTTTTCTATTACGGCTACTATAACGAGCAGAACCACGAATACCAGCACCGACAGCTTCACGCAGTCCTACGACCAATAAAATTATTGTCCCAAGTGAGACAGCGAGCATGGTCATGTATAAGGTGTCTCTATGAACAATATGACTGATTTCATGAGCAATGACCCCTTGTATCTGGTCGCGGTTCATATGGTTGAGTAATCCTCGTGTTACTGCGACAGCACAATGTTCTGGTGACCTACCTGTGGCAAAGGCATTCATTGCTGGGTCATCGATAATATATATTTCTGGCATTTTAGGCAATCGTGAAGCGATTTTCATTTCCTCTACGATGTTAAATAGTTGTGGATGGTCAGCTTTTTCAATTTTTATGGCATTACTGATGGATAGGAGCATATTCCCTCCCGAATAGAAGGCAAAAATCATCTGGATAAACCATGCAACAAATGCAACTATTGCACCGAGTGGTCCCCAGTATAACCATGTAAAGAATTGCACCTCTTCATAGGTAAGAGATTCTCGTGTTGATGAAGGATGTTGTGGATAATTAGTTCTATAGTGTTGTTGATATTGTTGATGTGGGGATTGAGCCAATTTTTCGTCTGAAAAGGCATAAGGTTCCGTAACGAAATAATAAGCATAAGCCAAAAAAGCACCGATAATATAACCAATCATCAACATAAACAACAGCATTACACCTGCAAGTATAATTGAACGACGTTTATTTTGGCGGACAAGTTCAAACATAAGTAGATTGTACACCCTACAATAGTAGATGATTAGAATGATACTTTAGGGACCGCCCGTTCTGCTGAATCTTGAACTTCAAAGAAGGTTTGTTCCTTAAATCCGAATATTGCCCCAATAATATTTGTTGGGAACATTTGAATTGCATTATTAAATGCCATCACCGCGTCGTTATACGCCTGCCGTGCAAAAGAAATACGGTTTTCTGTCGATGTTAGTTCCTCCTGCAATGCTAAGAAATTCTGATTCGCTTTTAGGTCGGGATAATTTTCTACAACAACGAAAAAATTGTGCAATGCCTGTGTAAGTTGCTGTTCCGCTTGAGCACGCTCACCGACAGAACCAGGACGCATCGCTAAATTACGTGCCTGCGTAATATTTTCCAATGTTGCACGCTCATGTTGCATATAACCCTTTACCGTCTCTACCAGATTCGGAATTAAATCATGACGCCGTTTCAGTTGCACATCAATTTGAGACCATGCATTCTTTACCTCATTTAGCAAACGAACGAGCCGATTATACGCACTGATGATAAACAGAATGGAAAGCACAATGATTACCAGAATACCAACCAAAATCCCTGTTGTCATAATCATATTCTCCTGTTTCAATAGCCCAGATTTATTCTCAGGCTATTAATTTGTATTATCATACCATACAGAACACACGCCATAATATTCAAATAAAATTTCTATATGTTCTTCTTTGAGCCCAACAATAATAAATTGTAAGTCTTTTGTGTTCTTCCCTAAAAATGCGTAATTATTTTGATTTGAAAATGTTCTTCAAGATATTGGCACCTTCAAACAAAAATAGGTATACTAATTGTTACTAAATTGTAAGTATGATAATATTAGGAGGTAATAATGAAACGTAGAGACTTTTTGCGGATTCAATCTGCGGGTGTGCTTTCTTTATTTTCTTGGTCATTGGCGAGGCAAGTATCGGCTGATGTTTATTTGCGAGTTGCATCGTTCAAGTGTGATGCAACTCCACCTTTAGGTACGCCATGGTACCCGAGTTACAAGCCTTTGGATACCATTGAGCATCCTTTGCTTGCTAAGGGACTAATTATTGAGACAGATAAACAGCGATATGTCTTATGTGCAATTGACTGGTGTGAAATTGCCAATCGTTCATATTATCAACTCTGTGAAATGATTGCGACTGCTGTTAAAACTGAGCCCAATGCTGTTTTTGTTCACACGGTTCATCAGCACACTGCCCCGATGTGTGATGCGGATGCATTTGATATTATTGGAACAATTCAGAATCCACCTCCCTGTCCTAAAAATGAGGTATTTGATGAAATTTATCGAAGGATTGTCCAGTCCATTGAAAGTGCTTTACCCCAATTAATGCCATGTACCTCAATAGAAATTGGTAAAGCAAAGGTTGAGAGGGTAGCGTCTAACCGCCGTGTAGTTATGCCAGATGGTACAATAGCCACACGTTCCAGTTCTTGCAAGGATCCGAAACTGATTGAGGCGGAGGAAGGATTAATTGACCCATACGTGCGTACTTTGAGTTTTGTCTCAAAGGCAGGGAGACCTATTGTAAGGTTGCATTATTATGCTACGCATCCGCAGAGTTTCTACTGGGATCCACGTGCCAGTTATGATTTCCCAGGAATGGCACGGGAGGAAATGGAAAAAGAAGAAGGTGTTCCGCATATCTATTTTACTGGTTGTGGTGGAGATATCGCTGGGGGCAAATATAATGATGGTTCTCCTGAGGCACGTCAGCAGTTATATCAGCGGATGTTGGAAGGAATGCAGAAATCAGTGCAGTCTTCACAAAAGGATATTATTACCGAACCGCAATTTAAAGTGACCTCAGTTTATTTTGAACCTGCTAATGATAAACATCATAGTAAAGAGAATTTAGAGAAGATAATGAATGATACGAATCAAAAACATCATGTTCGCATTGACTCAGCTATGGAATTGGCATGGCAAAATCGCACAGGACAGCCTATCCCCATTGCAGGGCTACATTTTGGTAACGTATCTATTTTAAGTTTACCAGGTGAACCTATGGTTGAATTTCAATTATATGCTCAGCAATGTGCCCCGCATAGGCATGTTTTTGTGGCAGGTTATGGGGATTGTGCTCCAGCATATATTTGTACAGAAAGGTCTTTCAAGGAAGGTGGATACGAGCCGTATGCTTCTCACGTTGTCCCTGCTTCTGAAACAAAATTAAAATCTGCAATAAAAGAAGTATTATTATAAATAAAACAAATATGACGTCTAATATTAAAATGGTCAAGAATAAACAGTGAAAATTTTTATAGAGGCAATGTCTCTTTATAATAAACATCTACAATATGGATAACCCTTTAGTACGCATTTTAGTGTTGAACTGGAATGGAATGGAACATTTGGAGGAATGTTTTTCATCTCTTGTGGAGGGGTGTCAACGTGAAGATGTGGAGTTTGTTCTTTTAGATAATGCCAGCACAGATGAATCAGTTACTTATGTGCGGGATCGATTTTGTCACGACCCACGTGTCGTTGTGGAATGCTTGGATAAAAATTATGGATGGTCAGGCGGAAATAATTATGGGATTAAGAAGTCCATTGAGAAAGGGGCAAAATATATTTTCCTTTTGAATAACGATGTAAAGGTTGAGCGTAATTGTATTGAAAACTTGCTTGATATGGCTGAAGCCACTCCTGATGTTGGGGGGGTGGCTCCTAAAATGCTTTTGTATAATCAGCCATGGTTATTAAATTCAATAGGATTAGAATGTTCTATCATAGGTTCCGCATGGGATCGTGGTTTAGGACGTGTGGATAGTCCACGTTGGGACGAAATAACGGAGGTTGTTGGTATCTGTGGTGGTGCTATGTGGTTAAGAACAGAGGTATTACTTAAGACAGGCTTTTTACCAGAAGAGTATTCTATTTACCTCGATGACTTAGATTTGTGTCTGCGGATATGGAGCGTAGGTTCCCGAATATTAACATGTCCGAATGCAGTAATTCACCATAAGTTCAGTGCAACATGGGAAGGTTCTCCTGATAAGATTCGGCAAAAATATTTTTTAAATACACGGAATCGATTTTACCTTATGGAGCGAATGTTTCCAAGAAGTTGCTTACCCGAAATTATTTTTTGGGTAGGTGTTGGGGAACTGAAAGCAATTGGAAATTCTATAAGGAAATCGGAGTTTTGGCGGATTATAAAGCATATGAAAGCATGGCAGGAAGCCATTAAATATTATTACAAAGCGAAAAGATGGAGGCGTGAAAATCAACATATATTTCAAAGGCGTCAACAGGATTTATTTTGGAAATTAATTAGAAAACAACCTTTGTTCTGTCCAGAAATTGAGTTGCCTGTAGAAGGTTGGTATAAACCTAAAAGGGTCTGTGGTAGGGAACTTCAAGCCATGAGCAAATTTGCAACGATTTATCATAAAGGGGGTATGCTATCTTTTTCCTGTGGTAATCCATCGCCATCAATGGGCAATATTGATATAATAGTAAGGTTTAATGATAATGTTATTGAACATATACAAACTACACAATTTAAAAAGTATATACTTGATTTGCCTGCAGGCAAGGTTATATTTGAAGCGAATAAAATATTTGAAGTGGAACAACACTCCATCGCTCCTTATGATATAGGAGCATGGTTTGAATTCAATACTTAATTTTGTTTTGAAGGAAAGGTTTATAATGTCTAATAAATGGAAAATCCCTCCTTCTTTATCGAATTTGTTTTGGAGGAATTTTATCCTCTTTTTAATCATATTACTTGTTATTGTCCTTTCGTGGTGGTTAGGTTCCATTGTGGGTAGATACTCCCTCCAGAATCTAATAGCCAAGCCGTCACCTCCTTCGTCCCAAAAGATTGATAAACCGTCTGATAAAGAAAATGGAGCAGATGAAGACGTGCCATTTTATCTTTATGTTGGTGGAGACGCATGCAGTGACATTGCCCAGCAAGAAATTAAGTATGCGACGGATATAGGTGTCCCCAATCTGATAATCGATGCACTTTTCCCTTGGCGAGGTTCTGATGACTTGCCAGAGTTATTTCGTGTTTTGCAATGTGTAAATGAAATAGCTCCAGATGCAAAGTATTGGGTTTATTTAGATTTAAATCCACCAGAGGAGTGGTATCAAGGGAAGTCCTCTGTAAATATGGTAGTGAATGGTGAAGTACAACTTTTTGCATGTTTTAATTCACCGATATGGAAAAAATCTATAGAGGAAGGTTTTGCCCTTTTAGTTCATGGGCTACAATCTTCACAGGTTGGAAAACATATTGGTGGGTTTATACTTGGCTTTTTAAAAGACCGTCTATGGATAGCTCCAGGTATTGATGAATCGGAGTATGCCGTAAAAAGTTTTTGCACATGGGTACAGAACCGTTACACAACTTCTGAAGATAGAATAGCGGTATTTGGAGTAGACACGGTAGAACCAACGTGGGTTTTGGAGAACCTTCATAAATCAACTGAAACAAACAGCAATTTTCTATCCTATAACGAAAATACTGTTACTATAAGTTATCGCAGATTTTTTAATGAAAGTCTTGCGGATGCTATTGGTTTTTGTGCGATGACACTGCGTCAAATTCTCGGAGAATTAAAAGTAAAAATATGTGTACCCTATGGTTTTAATATGGAAACATCAGAGCCAGCATCTGGACAGTTTGCATTGGGAAATTTAGTTGAGAGTGATCTTGATAGTTTTGTTTTGCCAGTGACTTATGTAAATCGTGGAATAGGTGAATCTGGTGGACCCAGCGGAACAATAAATACCTTATTGTTACATGGGAAAGAGGTATTACTACTTGATGATACTCGTACGGGTGTGTCTATGGATATAGCCACAAGAAAAATATCTCGTATTAAGGGGGTCCGAAGTGAAAATATTTATGCAGTTCAAAAACGAAATTTAGGAATAGCCCTTGTTCATAACACAGGACTTATTTGGACTGACCCAGAGGGAAAAGGTTGGCTTGCAGATGCTGAACAATGGAATTTGTTCAAAAACATGATGCAAATATATGTTAAGCAGACAACGTTAGCGAAAGATACTAAAAACAAATTAGCCTTACAGCAAAAAGCGATTAAGAATATTTCAGGGACAGAAGTACCGCCGAAAGAGGAGCCACTACCGAAATTGCAGGTTGGTAAGTATAATACAGATGAATTACAAACAGAATTACCAATACCTACTCCATTTGAAAATATTCTATGGGAACC
>JAIWNQ010000252.1 GCA_020216745.1 Candidatus Hydrogenedens sp. | reverse complement strand
GTTAGCAGTAATAATTGATGAACGGTTCGTCGATATTCTATCACCTAAAGGTATAGAGTTTTACTCAAATGCTGTTAACTATATGCGAGACCAACTGCTTAAATTAGGTCTTCCTATTGAATTTTATTTAATGCAGGACTTGCTCGATGAACGGATTCCCAAAAAACTTATTTACTTTATTTTTAGTTTTTCTCCATCTCAGGAAAAAGAAATTGAAACGTTACATAGAATATTTGAATCAGATAAGGCTATTGTAATCTGGTATTATGTGCCTTATTGGACTATGTCTGGACAAACACTGGAAACCGTACACAATATTACACAAATTGGCATTAAAAATTGTGATGCGAAAACAACTGCAGGTTCTACGATGGATTTAGATGGTCGATGGCTAAATAAGGATGAGACTTTTGGAAACATGGATATTGTGGAACCTCTGGTTTATATCGATGACGAGGATGCCGATATTATTGCTCGTTATCAAGCAAATGGGAAGCCGAGTATTGCGTTGAAAACTGTTAATGAAAAATGGATCTCGGTCTTGTATGCAGAACCTGCATTAAATTACCTTGTACTTCGTGAAATTTTTTCTATTTTGGAGATACCTATAGCCATTGCGGAAGGTAGTTCAGAGACACCAGATACACTACTGGTTGGTACAAATACGTTGATTATACACACGAAAGGTATTGGAGACCGTATACTACAATTTAATCAATTTCTGAATATTGAGAATCTGTTTCAACCTGAGCAAAAGTGGTTTGAACGTGAAACCTTACTGCTTTCACTCGGCAGTGGTGAAACAATATTTCTACAATTGTTACCCCGATAATGTGAAACCAGATTGAATGAAAATAGTCCATCTTATTTAGTATAATGAACTATTCACTTTCTTTTCTGAACAAAAACAATAAGGAGAAATGATTATGAAATCTTTAACAAGACGAAGTTTCTTGAAAAGCACCGCAGTGTTGGTTGCTGGAACTATGGCTGTGGGAAAGGTCTTTGGTGCAAATGAACGCATCGGAATTTGCACCATTGGCTTTAATGGTCAAGGCGGAAGCCATATTAAAGACATCTTAGAAAAATCGAATGAAGCAGAAATCGTGGCTCTATGTGATGTCGATAAAAGGGTTCTGGAGCGAATGGTCAAAACAGTAGGCTCTAAACAGGGCAAGACTCCAAAGGCTTACGAGGATTTTCGTGAAGCAGTCCAAGACCCGAATGTGCATGCTATTACTATTGCGACACCTAATCATACTCATACATTAATAGCGGTTACGGGATGTAAAGCAGGTAAAGATGTATATGTAGAGAAACCGATGTCCCATAATATCTGGGAAGGAACGCAATTAGTAGAAGCGGCGAAAAAGTACAATCGCATTGTCCAACACGGAACACAGAGCCGTTCTGATAATACTTTAATTCGTGATATAGCACTAATTCACAAAGGTTTCATCGGCAAAATTATGCATTCTCGTGGTTATGTGTACAAGAATGGGAATCGTTTTGCCATAGGTCATGGTGAACCTGGCAATCCTCCCGATTATTTGAACTGGACATTGTGGCAAGGTACATCTCCCGACCATCCATTTATGAAGAATAAAGACCGCAAAGATAAACCTGGTTTATATGTCCATTATGATTGGCACTGGTTCTGGGAATATGGAAATGGTGAGATTGGTAATCAAGGTGTGCACGAAATGGATATAGCCTGCTGGGGACATAATCGCGGATTGCCTATAAAAGTATATAGCACCGGTGGAAGATATGGTTGGGATGATGACGGACAAACACCGAATACACAGGCAACATCGTTCACTTACGAAGACGGTTCTATGGTTACATTTGAGGTTCGCAATTTAGGCTCTTTCCAAGAAGCAGATGGTGGAGACTGTGGTAATAGTTTCTTCGGCACGGAAGGTTATTATGTGCGTAGAAAAGGTTTTTTTGATTATAAGAATAAACCTATTCCTGTAAATGAACCTTTACCTGAAGACTTAGATAAGTGGGATAGATTCTTCCGTGCTATTCGTTCTCGTAAGGAAGAAGACCTACCAGTAACTCCTTATGATGCTCATATTTCATGTGCCCATTGTCATTTAGGTAACATTGCATATCGTATTGGTCGTTCCTTAGAATTTGACCCAAAGACATTAAAATTTAAAGATGACGAAGCAAATAAGTTAATTAAACGTGAACAATATAGAGAAGGCTTCGAGCCTGTTGCTTAATAAAACCCGCATTTTATCGCCTTCGGGGCATTATCAAAAAGAAAAAATGTCCCGAAGGTAATTTTTTTTCAAAAAAGGATTAAATGACTTGACTTTTAGGTTTAAATATGGTAATATATATTTAGAATTTAATAGTTGCAGGTATAATAAAATAACCTAAACCTCAATTATAAGGAGGCAAAACGTGAAGAAGTTAGTAAGCCTTACACTCGTAGTTCTGTTGGCTCTTTGTGCATTTGCAGTATTTGCTGACAGTTCTACACCGACACAACAGACCACTCAAATCAGACAGGTAAGAGGTCTCGCTGGTGGTGCTGGCGGAACCGGAGGAATTGCTGGACTTAGTGGTGGTGGTTCCGCTGCAGGTGGAGCAGATATTACTGTCGCACAGTATCACTAATTTGTTTATGAATTAAAAATTAAATATGAAGGGGTAAAAGGGAGGGTTTTTTATTAAATTCCTTGCGGGGTGTAGCTCAGTCCGGTTTAGAGCGCTTGGTTCGGGACCAAGAGGCCGGTGGTTCAAATCCACTCACCCCGACCATGAATTAGATAGTTTAGTGTGTGTAATTTAATCTTTTTTAATTCCATCCTTCTTTCCAAAAAAAGTTTTTTATCAGCACGTTAATATACAAAAATAAAGTATCGGAATTATTTTATAACTTATTGTTATTTTAAATTTTGTTATATTTGTATTTAAGAGGTGGGTATAAAATAAATTGGAAAATTGGAAGTTTTATTGAATAGATGATTACATTTTATAAGAAAAGACTTCTGTGAGCCATTGGAGGAAAACGTGAGTTCCTGGAAATTCGGGGAGGTCTCGGACAAGAATTTCAAGTTCGCCTCGATCAAACCAGAACCCATGTCGATTCGGACAAACATCATAAATTATGCGGTTATTTTCGGGAAGGGATACCTTTTGCATATTAGTTCTACAACGGGGACATAGTTTCTTTACTTCGTTGGTCATTGATGTTGTGAATAGAGTTTGCTCATCAAAATCAGCCCCTAATATCAATGGCAATTCTTCCGAGTCGAGCCAAACACCTAAACATTCTGGGCAAAAGTCTATCTCTATGTCATTATATTCCATAATGAGTAATATTTGTTTTTTGCAGTTAGGACAAAACATAGAAAGTTTTCGCTTTTCTTTTTTAGTTGCTTTTATTATAATAGCAAAATGGATATAAAAATAGTAACTTTTGTTTTTTTTGTAAGGAGATAATTATGCCGATGAATCGAAGGGAATTTTTACAGGGTGCGATTACGACAGGTTTGTTATTGCCAAATCTCCCGTTTTGTGAAACTGAGTGTAAAGAACATAATGTAGTCATGTTGATGTCGGATGAACATAATCCACGATATACATCAGTATATGGTCATCCTTTTGTGCAGACTCCTAACATGGAACGAATGGCAAAAAGTGGCGTTGTGTTTGAGAATGTATACTGCCCGTCGCCATTATGCCTTCCGAGTCGAAGTTCGGTAATGAGTGGATTATACAATCATGAGACGCAATGCTATAGTAATTGCACGTTGTTTTTGGATGATTTCCCTAACTATGGTTCTATTCTGGCGAAACAAGGAGTACATACAGTCTATATCGGTAAGGCAGATGTGTACAGAAAAATCGAGAATATGGGATTTAGTGAGGTTCATTATGGTTGGAACCGTGGGACTCCAGGAGATACTGCTATTCAGCGGAAGCCGTTGCATATCCGCAAAGGGGCTGGGAAGGAACGGGCAAAAGGTTGGGGAGCACAAAAAAATCCACATCAAAGAGACCGATTAATGGTGGACACTGCAGTTGATTGGTTGAAAACGAAAGGGACGCAATTAGATAAACCGTTTGTTTTGTGGGTAAATGTTGTTGCACCACATTTTCCTCATTTTACAGAGCCGAAGTTTTGGGATATGTATGAAGGGAAAGGTGATGTTCCACAGTATGGACCTGACCAACCTTCTGCACAACATCCTTATGCGGTTGATTTGCGAAACCATTTTGAAACAGACCAGATTCAAGGGGAGGATATATTGAGACTGAGACAGGGATACTATGGTTGTGTTAGTTTTGTGGATGAGATGATAGGAAAAATTTTAGATATACTGGAACAAACGGGACTGAATAAGAATACGGTATTTATATACACATCTGACCATGGAGAGATGTTGGGAAAATTTGGTATGTGGTGGAAATGCTCCATGTTTGAGGATTCTGCTCGTGTGCCATTGCTTGTCTGTGGTCCTGGTTTTGAGGAGGGACGACGTGTCCGAACACCGATAACCACATTAGATGCACAAGCGGAGTTCTTCCATGCTACAAAACGGCAACGACCTAAAAGTTGGAAAGGTACCGCTTTACAAAAATTACAGAAAGAGAATCCAGACCGATTCGTTTTTGCAGAGTATCATGGACACGGCACGCGGGGTAGTAGTTTTATGGTTCGTAAAGGAGGATGGAAGTTTATTTGGAATTCAGATGCACCTCATCAACTATTCAATTTAGATGAAGACCCAGAAGAACTTAACAATTTGGTCAAAGACAGTATGAATAATACCCCCTCTATTGTCCGCGAACTTGATGATTACCTGCATTCCATTTGTGACCCTGTCATAGAAACACAAAAAGCAGAAATGAAAATACAAAGACAATTGGAAGAGATACGTAGGATAGAGAAAGGATAATAGACATAGCACTTAAAAATGTATACTCTGTCTGCATAATAGGTCGAACATGTAAGAGAGGATAAGAGGAAGAGTATAAATTTAATTTATGGGCTAAAATACGTGTCCATAAAACTCAAAAATTTATTTTTACTCCAGTAGTAGCAACAGGTCCTTCAATTTCATTCTTATGTTCCCTTTCGAAACTCTTTATATCAAAACCGAATAAATATCCTATTCCCATAAAAACATCTGTCCGTCGAGTTACAGGAACATCCGACACAACACATGGAATAATGGAAATAATATCTATTCCTTTCGTTTTTTGATATGTTATTGGGATATCGAACAATTCTACTTTTCCCTTCCCAGACGCTTCAAAATGTGAGTAGTTAATAATTAAGGATAGATAAGGTTTAGTTTCGAGAATTGTTCGTTTTAGTCGACTTAAAAATTTTTCATGTTTAATAGAATCAAATTTGGTTTTTCCAAATGGAAAATAATCCATCCCTGTTTCAACAAGAAGTTCGATCCCTTTAAGGTCTAAACGAAATTTTAAAGGTCCGTAACGATGGCTATTATTAATTTCCCATAATCCACCGCCCAATCCGATCCAAAAGGAAAAATAGTTTCCACAGTGGAGACCAACTCCTGCCCAAATGTCACCAAATAACCCTATTCTTCGCATGTCTCTAAATGTTACAATATCGTGCCATCCTGGTATTGTTCCTTTTCCTATCTCATTAACTATGTAAACTGGTTTTTCTGAATTCAGTTCAGGAAAATATGCATAGTGTCCTATCAGAAGGTATAACCCTTTTGTCTTATCTATAGACACATCTTTAGTTTCTTCTGAATCATTACAAACGGTGGTGCCTCCTTTTATTGTAAGACATTCGTTTTCTATATCTGATGGAGAGATGTCCTCTTCCTGTGATTGCTCCAAAATTGAATTTTGTTTATCGTCAGCACGGATAGGTAACGAACTTATAATTAGGAACAAAAACAAAAATATTCTCCCTTTGAGGAGATAATGACTATAAGTCGCTTTATGAAATCTATTAATATCGGGTGAATTTCTCTCTCTTTTGTGTAACATCTACTATCTATACGTTTCGTTGTAAAATTTTATTTCAAAATTTCTGAATAGGCATCATGGTTTTATATTATAAAGCAAATTCAGTATAAATGAAAAGATATTTGAAAATCTCGAAATGAAGTTCATTTAAGGGCTATATAAAGAGAAAGGAGAGAAAAAAACGGAAAGAGAGGCGAGTTTAGTAAATAATAACAGCAAGTACGTCGATGCATTGTAGTTTTATAGTGGAGGAATTAGTGGACAAGGGGATAAAGGAGTTCTATCGTTACGGTGGATATATGAGTTGAGAATGTGGGGTAGACCATAAAGTAGTAGAGTGACGTTTCAAAACAAGACGAAGTTGAATAAGTCAAACCGAGATCTGTTTTAATTCTCATCAGATTTTATCTAACGATAACGGGTAAACACATAGGTCTGTACCTACACAATATTTTGCCTCATAAAAACATGTATAATGTATATAAAACCTCTCTAATTACTTGTTCAGAGACATAATTATGAAATATCAAAAAATAAAATGGAAGTCTTTCCTTGTATTATTGCTAACTTTTTTCATGTTTTGGATTCATTTTCCATGCTCTACAAATGAACCTTGGGATTTTTTCTCATTGCATGCGTTTGACCATTTAGATAATTTGGATAAACAAGCAGAACCTGCATATCAATGCGGTGTGTCTGTTATTTATGCAACGGGGGTAGGTGTATGTGGATACATGGGTATTCCTTCCTCTGAGCAATGGGAAAAGACTAAACAGGATGTTCAAAAATATGTCCAACATGCAAAATCTCTTGGCATCCCTGTAGTTTTAGGTTATTTGTGTTCTACTTCTATTGTTGGGATAGAAACCTTCGACAAGAATTGGCAACCCGAACTTAAACAACAATTCTCGAGCACACCTAATAATTGGCTTCAACAAAATATAAAAGGAGAACCCCTCCTTTCATGGTATGGTGGTGATTATCATCCTGCGTGTATGAATCATCCTGATTGGCGAAAATATGAAAAATATATGGTGAAAACGTCATTAGAGATTGGATTAGATGGTATCTTTTTTGATAATCCGACGGTGCATCAACAAGGATGCTACTGTCCTTATTGTATGCATAAGTTTTTACAGTTTCTTGAATCCAAAGGGGAAAAAGTTGAAGACACCTCATTAGACGCATTGAGAGAATTAACACAAAAGAAACCTGTTGAATTTAAACAGTTTCGTTGTACCATTGCTCGCGATTTTCTCTCAGAGATAAGGAATTATGTCCGAGAAATAAATCCCAAAGCCCTTATTACTGCAAATAATAGCCTTAACACTCCAGAAGTGATGTTCTCTCAATGCCATAGATATGCATACAATATAAAAGAGATGAGTAAATCTCAGGATTTTGTTGTTATTGAAGATATGCGGTCAACACCGCGTCGCACTGCCCAGGGGAAAATAATAGAGTGTAGCCCTGTGTACAATCTGGTAAATTCTGTCATTGGTTCAAAGTCATTAGTGGCTGTAACTATAGCCGATGGGGATTATCATACGCCACCTAATCTCACGAATCTGGCTATATTCGAAGCATTTGCTCGAAATACAAATTATATGCTCTGGCCTACCTGGGAAGAATCCCAACGTGAAAAGATGATTCAGGGTATTCGTCCCTTCGTGCAGTGGCTTAAACAGAATGCTTCCCCGATAATCACGTCAAAACAGAGATACGATGTATTATTATATTTTCCTTTTGATGAATGGATTGAACACGAGGATTGCAAGGAATTAAACATAGCAAAACAATTAACTCAAGCGAATATTCTTTATGCAGTTGCATCAGAGGATAATATAGAAAAATATTTTTCCGTAGCCAATATAATACTTGCCTCTGAACCAGGGCTTATTCTGCCTTCACATTCCAAGTCGATATTTGAACTATGTAAGAGACATAACAAAACGTTTATTGATACATCAAGTCACACATTTTTAACGGAATTATACTCACATCTTCCTCATCCATCATTAAAGATAACAGGAGACGAAATGATACGGGGTGTAATAAGAGAAACAGCGGAAACTATTTTTGTTCTACTTTATAATTTAAACATCGAACGCATTTCTTCCTATGAAGATAAAGTAGTACCTGCTCGAGATATTTCTATTTCCATCCGAGTTTCTAATTCTCCTATTGGTAAAGTATTATTATCCACACCTGAAAAGGAACAAAATATTGAAGATTTTAAAATTACCAAATTAAGTGATAATCAGGCATATCTCACATTCCATATCTCAGAATTACCTCTCACTGCCATCATCTCAATAAATCACTTATAAGAAAATATTGTCAAAGTACCAAAAACTATAAATATCTTTTTCCTACGAAGTTACCACGAATTAAGATTGAGAATTACACAAATAAATAAAAGTAGTTTCTAATCTCTTCCCCATTATTGCTATTTTACCCCTCTATACATATTAATTATTGTGAATATATAATGTGAGAAGGTGTAAGTATTTTAAAGTTTAATGTAAATTTACTTCTTTTTGGGTTTTTTCTTTTTAGGTAATGTGGGTTCTTTTTTTTGTCGCTTAAAATATAACACGGAGGTAGTGAGAAGAAATAAAATTATTAGGGTGATGATTATAAAAAGAATTGGTTTGTTTCGTATATTTGAGGTTGTTTTTTGGTCTATTGTTGTTCCTTGCTGAGGTGGTGTTGTATTTTTAGTCTGCTTGTCGGGTTCTGATGTAGAATTACTTTCTGAAGTAGTACTGATTTCTCCTGGAAAAGTAGTGCAAGGGAGAGAATTCCCTTCTGGGTCTGCTATTACTGGGTTGGTCAATTTTATAATCTCTTTCCCTTGTGGCATTCCTTCTGAAAATTTGATATGTACGGAGACAAGAGTCCCACTCTGAATAGATTCCTGATTTAAGCCTGCAATAATAGTTCTGTAAATTCCCCGATTAATTTGGTTAAATGATACCATTTTCCCTGCTTGTTGAGCAGATGTGCCTACTGTCATCTGTGAAATGGTCATCCATGTCGGTATATTAATATCAAACTGCACCCCAGATACTTTTTCGGAAAGTCCTGTTTTAATTTCAATCGGAATAATTACTTCCTTTTGTCCCTGTTCTAATTTGATCTTGGCAGGTTCGATTGCTACTGCATAGGTTAAATTAGGGACAACTAACCAACAAATAAGGAATAGAATCATTCGATATAGTAGTGTTTTTTTTATGGTGTGTTGGAGCTGTCTTTTTTGTTCCATGTAGGTATATATTGAAGTAAGATTGTTGAACTGGTCAAAAGGAACAATGTGCCTATAATTGCTATCGACAGTATAATTAAAACGTTTTGAAACGTAGTAATATCCGAAGTAGAACTCCTCTTTGTTTCTATTGTAATACATTCTCCTATCCTTCCTTTTGTATTTGAAACATAGGGTATATCCAGAGCAAGGGAGATAGAACTATTAATATGTTTTTTATCATTTGGATACACTTGTGACGCATCTTGTTCATACTCTTTATAGATGTCTGTTGTTTTAGCATCTAATGCACCTAATATAGAAACATTCGTATTTTGTCGACCTGTCAAGTTCTTTTCTCCAACAGGTTTTGAGGTAATTGAACGAGATACAGAATCTTCGTTTGAAGTAATATTCTGGTATGAGTTATAAACATCTTCTCGTTGTGAGATTGTTCGGGGTAATAAGTTGTTATTTGAATTTACAAATTTCGGATAATTGGTTTCCTTCCTTGTATCTGTGTTCAATTGTTGTTTGCTATGTGTTATATTTTGTATTTTTCCGCTTATGTTATCATCACCAAAAGTGGGAGGAAGATAACCATAACCAGATTGATTCAACAATTCATAGTCTTTTGTCATTATTTGAGTTTGAGATATTGTGTCTTCTGTTTGTGAGATATTCTGGTTATGGTTAGACAAAAAGGATTCGGGTTTGTGCATATTATCTTGAGTGATATGCTGGATAGATGTATTGTTAACATCGTATTCCAAT
>JAIWNQ010000251.1 GCA_020216745.1 Candidatus Hydrogenedens sp. | reverse complement strand
CTTTTCTCTGGTTCTATTAATGTTTCTGAACTCGATGTCTCAGTCCTATTCTCCGAAGTGGTATTCTCTGCCTTTTCACCTTCTGCAGATAAATCTGTGTTAATTTCCCCTTCAGTAACAGTGTTGTTTTTAACATTTCCTGGAACCGATGTCCCATTTGGTGATGTAAATACGATTTGAGTGATATAAAATCCTTGAAATGGTATTTGTTCCGTTACTGGCGTGAATATCATCTCACATAATGTACCCGAAGGAATGAGGGTATTGTTAAACCCAATTATGATAATCCGTAACTGACCATATATATCTGAATATTGTAAGACTTTGCCTGAGTTAGCAATACTTTCCTCCGCAATAATATTTTCTAATTTCCAGTTCGTATTATCATAAATACATTCCAATTGGACACCACTAATAGATTCATCTGGTAAAGTTGATAAATTTATCTTTACTTGGCATAAGTTATCACTGGTTAGTGATGTTGTTTCTAAAACGGCTGGAAATATCCATGTTTGAATAGCAAAAATAACAACAAATACACATACGAAAAGGGAATTGTTCCCTCTCCTGTGTTGTGGTATGTTGTATTTTCGCTTGTTCATTATCACTGTCCTACTCCTATAAAGAGCCTAATGCAAAGCCATCTTCTGTCCCTGATGCAGGATAATACCCACCAAAATTGTAAATCTGTATTAACCGAAGAAGTTCGTATAACTGAATACGCCAGTTTGGTGTCCCATAATAGTCACTACTATGAGTCGCACAATCCCTATTACCTACATTTACACCGTAACCGTCTTCTTCTGTGCACGAACAGTAGAAATAATTGGAGTTATATAGTTGTATCACTCGCAATAATTCTGCCAATGATATTTTCCAGTCATGGTTCTGGTCTGCACTATGATACGAGGTTCTTTGTATGGTTAATGTCCCAGAACCTGTCGTTGTGGGTACTGAAGTGCCTGTTGGACTTGATAGGATAACATTACTTAACGAGAGTAGAACATCCCCAGCAGGAGCTGAAGCACAAGCCTGTAAACTGAGCTCAGCAACGCTCCCGCTCGGGATGATATTCTGATTTAACCCAGCAATTATAACTCGGATGTTCCCTGGTGCTATTTTATTATATTGGAGTTGCTTTTGAGCAGAAATCACTGCATTTCCAGCAGTGATACCTGTAACGTCACATGCTTTTATTTCATAAAGCACATCAAATTGTAAAGCACTAACAGACTCGTTAGAGCCCAGACTTAATGACACATTCACCGTTAGACTGCTTCCTGCATAAGCGGACTTGCTTTCTACGGATAGTGTCGCTGAATACACAGAAGTAGAAAATAAGTTATGTCCTAACACCATTATAGTCATCACAGTTATCCAGTCAAGTCTATAGCCGTTGTATAGTTGCATAGATTCATTTTCATTCTTTATTTTCTGCGTAATCTAAAATTCCATTACCATTTGCATCAATATCTAAATCATTTGGGATACCATCACCATCTGTATCCGTTTCCGTTTGGTTGTCAGGGTCAAGATAGTTTGGGATGCCGTCAAGGTCATTGTCCTCAATAAAATCAGGAATCCTATTTCCGTTAGAATCGAAGACACAACCTGTTCCACTACAAAGGTATGCTTCAATGAAATCGGGGATGTTGTTCCCGTTGGTATCTGTCACCTCGGGAACATCCAATGAATTTAACCATTCCCGAACCTGTTGCTGAAGTTCTTGTTGTAGTTGATTCATGACAGTATCTACCAGACTTTCAATCCCTGGAATGCCAACCTGAGCCAAATAACTTTTTAGCATTTGTGCGAAACATTGAATTAATGGTTGAACCATCTCAGGGTAGCCATTCCTTTCAATACCATTCAGGGAAGGGGTAAGTAATGTGTCGAGATAAGGCTGGATACAGGTCGCTAAATTTTGAATTAGCCCATTGAATAATGTTTCGTTAAATCCTAAACTTTGCAAATATGGAACCGCAAGAAGTTCAGCCTTAAATTGATTAATAAACTGCTCATAAATATCTGGAATTTGATTGTTATTTTCATCCGTAGCTGGTAATGGTTCTGCTATACTACCAAGTAGATGTCTTATATCGGGCAATATGATATTTGCCTGCTGTAAGTTTAAAGTTCCTAATAACAAAGTTTTTCCTGTAGACAGCTGAGTTAATGGAATAGACAACATATTTTGTTGTCCAATAGGTGCAGTAATAAATGTTGACGCTGTAGAATTACCACCAGAAATAGAAGGACGCATGATAGCCAGGGTCCAGGATGCCCCAATTGGGAGGAGCATCCGGAAATTACCATTAGAACCAGATATCTCAGTGGAGACAATGCGACCATCATCCGACAAAGCCACAACAGTGCCTGTGTTCCCCGACAGGTTTGCTCCCTGCTCTAAAGGTACATTCCCTTCAACTGGCTGAACTAATCCTCCAACGCCCAGAACTGTATTAATTAAAATCTGTACATCTAAAATGTCAACCATATTATTCTGGTTAGCATCTGCCATAGGGACATGTTCACCTAACCCTATCGCAATATTAATTCCATTCTGAATATCCAGAATATCAATTTTGCCGTCCTTGTTTACATCACCAAGAATAGCATCCACAGTTCCCCATGACAAGGACGACATTAATAATAGAAATAAAATAGGTGTTATCCTCAATACAGGGGAACATTGGTTTTTGTGAGTATTTAATTGCTCTCGCATATATAACATCCTTCTTTTTTAAGAAAAATCATTGGACTAAAAGTTAGATTAAAGAATATAAAAAGGGATATATTAACTAACAGGTGGGGCATGACAAAGAAAACCTAACAAAAAATAGGGCTCTTTTCCCGATATCTGTGTTTTCTCCCTAAAAATTGTGCATAATTTTTTTGAACCCTGCTCTATATTATTAATAACTGAAAATTGATGCTTTACTATGTTTTCCTTATTACTCTGGCAATATCTGCTCAAAACATTTAATACCGCTTCATGAGCAGGTTTCCCCTTACCTTTTTCTTGCCATTTCCTACTTAAACGATTCAGTAAAAGTTGCAAATCTATAACATCTACTTTACCGTCACCATTCTGGTCTTTAACGGATACTCCTGTTACCTCACCATTTAACAAGGAATGATGTAATAAATTAAGGTCAATTACATCTATCCGCCCATCATTATTTAAGTCTCCTGAACCATATCCCTGCTCAAATTGCCCCGAAAAAATAAATGAACACACAACCCCACTAATGACGAACAAATAACAATATTTTTTTAATCCCACATTATTTACCACATTATAATCCAATAATTTATATTAATTATACCTGATTCTAATAACAACTTTAAATAAAATTTTGCTTCACAGATGATTATCAATGAAGAGGTCTTGATTCGGAAAAGATTAAAAATTTACTCAGATACCTTTTGGAAAAGGATGAAATGAGAGTCTTGTGTTACTATTGCCTGTCCATCTCGTTCTTTTCATCTATCCTATCTACTCTATTGCATTTTTAATTTTAAGGCATCAATAATAGTGAATAAATTTGCACTACTATATCTTTTGTGTTATGATTATAGATAAAGATATTGGTTTATTGTTATGTTTATAAAACATTCTCCGTCTGCCCTTCAAAAATTGTCCTTGTTAGTTAATGGGGCAAAATATGATGTTTCTTGTGCCTCAAGTGGTGTTCAGAGGAATGCCACGCTGGGTAAATTAGGTTCTACTCTTAGTGGAGGGTTATGTCATAGTTGGTCATCGGATGGAAGATGTATTTCCTTATTAAAAACATTACAAACAAATTATTGCACCAATAACTGTGCTTACTGTGTTAATCGTTGCAAAAACAATATTGAACGTACCTTTATTCAACCTGATGAGTTAGCAAAGATTACGTATGAGTTTTATCGTAGAAATTATATTGAAGGGCTATTTTTAAGTTCTGGAATTATGCATAATCCAAACCGCACGATGGAGTTGATGTTAGACACTGTAAAGATTCTGCGAACCCGTTATCAGTTTAATGGTTATATCCATTTAAAAATTTTACCTGGTGCTGAGGACAACGCTATTGAGGAAGCCATCCTCTGGGCAGATAGAGTGAGTATCAATATCGAGTTGCCAACTCAATCTTCATTACAACAATTAGCCCCGCAAAAAGATATGAACCAAATTCTCCATACTATTCAGAAAGTTAATAGCATACGTGAACGTCTAATGTATACATATAGGGGAAAAGGATACCTTGCCCGTAGTGGGCAAAGTACTCAAATGGTTATAGGGGCAAGTCCAGAAAGTGATAGGGTCATATTAACACTCACAGAGTATCTATATAAAAAACAACGACTAAAACGAGTATATTATTCTGCATACGTGCCTATTAATGAGGATACCTACCTCCCCGCTATTACCACTAAACCACCTTTACAGAGGGAACACCGACTTTATCAAGCGGACTGGCTCCTCCGTTTTTATGGCTTTTCAATTGATGAAATCCTATCCGAACAAGAGCCCAATTTAAATGAACAATTCGACCCGAAAGTGTGGTGGGCACTAAATCATTTGCACTTATTCCCTATCGAAATTACAAAGGCAGATTTGAATCAGCTTTTGCGGGTTCCAGGCATAGGTCCTATTTCTGCAAAACGAATTCTCCGTGCAAGAAAAGGGACAATACTTGACCTTGATATGTTGAAAAAGTTAGGAGTCGCCATAAAGAGGGCAAAATATTTTATAACTGTTAAGGGGAAATATTATGGGGGGATAGCCTTAAATAGTCCTCACATGTTAGCCACACAGTTAAAAGATGAGAATACTCAAACCTCTACTGACGCAATGGATTTGTTTCAATATGAACTGGCTAACAGATAAAAAACCAGACCACGATACCAATGAATTATTCCCTTCACAAGAAGAAAGAACAATTTCCCAGCTTATCAGAGAACTCCATCACTGTCCAAATACTATTAAAAAAACAATCTACTATTATCTTCTTTCTGAAACAGCTGACCTTGCCTCTATTGAAACATTTATCCGACAATCCATTCAAACAAAGTATAGACCAATAGAAAACATACATACCCCTTCAGTTTACAATATTTTACGGATTGCCCGACAAGTACAACGACAGATTCATAAGTTGCAGGGACTTCTCCGTTTTAAGGAAATAGAAGGTGATTACCTTTATGCTTCGTTCTCCTCTGATTTTGACGTGATTGTTCCATTGACTTTATATTTTTCACAACGGCTCAATACCGAACGTATTATTCTGCACGATACAAAACGACATAAAGCCATGTATGCCGAGCATGGCAAACTTTATACCATACAGGTAAATGGTAAACTTCCTGCAGATACGCCAGAGGAAGTATATTTTCAGACTTTATGGCGACAGTATTTTGAAACGGTAAGTATTGAGCAACGAAAAAATAAAAAACTTCAAAAACAGAATGTCCCATTAAAATTTCAATCGTGGGTAAGCGAGTTTAAGAGTAATGCAATACCTCTTCCTTATTTACATAAGGAATCTATAGACACAATGATTAAAGACATCATGACCCAAATTTTTGATAAATAAGTGCATTTAAGAAGGCACTACGTATTTGTGGACCTAATTTTTCACCAGAGTAGCCATCTAATAATCGGACGTCTAATGAATAAAATGTTCGAGGGAAATAGCAAGCCCAGATAGGAGTATAAACCAGTTGATACACATCGGAGGTGACCTCATCTGGTGTTGTTTTCATGCCTCGTTGACGTAACAGTTGTTGCATTAAGTTATACTCTGCAATTTGCTTTACTTCATCTAAAGAAATGTTGGGTTCGACAATGAGGTGATAATTTATTTCAGGATTCTCATGGACATCACGCATACGTTCAAACCGAGCTGTTGTTTTTGACCATGCATCCACAGCAATAAATGTTTCTTGCATCTTTTCTTTCCCTGAACACAGCCGAAAACGAACAATAAATGTAGGCCAGGCAACAAGCTCATAACGTGGTAAATTTTGGACTGGTAGAGGAGAAGTTTGACCAAAAATGGAAAATATGGGGTATATCCATTTTAATCGCAAACGGTAAAGCCATGGCACAGGTAGATGTAAAGGAACCTCCCTCTCACTATATCGCAATGGAATATAGCCAACAGGTATAGATATATTCACGAGGCAATTCTTTTCCGAATAACAAAACCGTAGAATATAGATCCAACACCGATAAGTGTCATCACAAGACCACAAATGAAATTAACAACGGCAGGCCGAATATCCCCTGATTGTAATGTAAAAACTGTTCCGAAAATAACAGGCAACCCTAATGCAACAATGAAAATTCCTAATGCAATATATAATTCCGCATCACGTCGAGCTAACTGCACGCCTGTATTCCGAACATCATCGATTCGATGCATTTCTGAACGTTGTTGCTGGTCAGTAGTCGGTTTTTGTTCTTCTGACATCTTTTCTCTCCTATTATTAAAAGTAAAAATAAACTATAATATGGGGAAGCATAGAAATAATCGTCCAAATTCTCAAATCAGTCCATAAACTTTCATTTGTTCTTCCTAAATTTACGTATTCCTTTTTCATCCCAAAACACACCCAAAGCATCGTCCCCAAAAACATACCCAGTGCACAGATTTTTGCCCATGGTTGATATGTTTTCTCTAAAAACCTATTGATAGGCTTAAATATAGGGCTTACAATTGGGTCAAAAACTCTGCCTAACCAGTCTAAAAAAGCGAGCCAACCATCTACGACCTTATCTGCAAGATGAAAAATAAATGATACTTCAACCTTAGGAACATCCAAATCCTTTGCCGAATTTTCCTGTGCATAGACATTATTGGAAGCTGTCATCAAAACTGTAATTATAAGAAGAGATAGGAAAAACAAATTAAAGTGTTTTAAATGTGTGCGGTTAATCATGACTGAATCCTTTCTGCGAGAGCCTGTTGTGCTTTTGTATCATGAACTACCGAGCCCCAAACCAATCCGCGGATTTTTTCCTCAGATTCAGGGGGTGTAAGCAAACTAACAATCACAATAACAATTAGGGAAAATACAAAAGACCACATCGAAACAAAAAGGAATGGGTCTTCTGCTGGGAAAAGATTCGGTACACACCAAAGCACGAAGCAGAAGAAAACCCCCAAAACCAGACCTGCCAATCCTCCCCAACCTGTCGCTCGTTTCCACATAATACCGAGTAGAAGCACAGCCAAAGATGGACCCTGAAACAATGATAAGATTGTTTGGATGAAGTTATATATACCACCTACCCGCGAAATTTGCTCTGCAAACAAAGCACTGGAAATAATTAAAAATAGAGTAAAACCTCTTCCAACATATAAAGCCTGCTTCTCGTCTAAAGAACGTCCTTTTCCTAACGTCCACAATTTATTAAAAATATCCGTAACAAAGATAGTAGACGCAGAACTTAACGTTCCTGAAATACTGGACATTAACGCTGCAAATAATGCGGCAAACATAAGCCCACGAAGTCCTGGGGGTAACATCATTCGAATCATTGTCGGAATTACTTTGTCTTGCTCATGAAGGATAATATTCCGTTCATGCAGATATACAATAGCACAAAGTCCTGGCAATGCAACCATAAGCGGGATAAATGATTTTAAAAACCCAGCCATAAGCATCCCCGCCTTTGCATCCCATTCTGAACGGGCACCTAATGTGCGGTGAACAATTGCCTGATTTCCACTCATATAAGCAATCGCCAACACAATGCCTAAACCGAAAACAATACCAGTCCATGGAAAAGGATTTTCAATGCTATTAGGTAAAAGGATTGTAAAATGATTTGCATACTCAGGACCGAGAGCCTCTATTTTTGCACGCATTACCCCCCATCCACCTACTTCCCATAAACTCAACGCCAATAAGCCCAATCCACCTACATACATTACAACCAATTGCACCACATCCGTCATAACGACTGCGGAAAGACCGCCTGCAAAGGTATAAAATCCTGTTACACCTGCCATAACCCAAACTGTATATATGGGTTTATATCCTAAAATGGTATATACCAAATCATCAGCAGTTGTCCAAAGCATAATCATCAAGGACAATAACATAACTGAGGTCCATATTAATGCATTTATAATCTGCACAGCTGAATTATATCTTCGACCTAAGAACTCAGGGATGGTAAATACTCCTGACCTCCAAAAATAAGGAACGAATATAAATGCTGCAAATACCATCGCAGGCATAGAACCTAACCAATCAAAATTTGCCGCTGAGACACCATATCGGTATGCATTTCCCGCAACACCTACAAAATCCAAAGCACCAATATCACTTACAACAATTGAGAAGGCAATTGCCCAGAAAGGTAACGCTTTACCCGCAATGAAAAAGTCGCCCGCATTCTCAATATATTTGCTGGTAAAAGTTCCTAATAGGAAACATCCTACCATATATACGCCGATGATGGTCAGGTCTATCCAATGCAGTGTTACATATTCAACCACGACAAAACTCCTTTTATGGTTGAGTTATTTTAGGTTGAGTTATTTTAATTGTTACTAATATTGTTTCAAAACTGTTGACGCCCCAATTCCAAATAGTATATCAAAAGAGACTTGAATTGCGAAAAATGGTTTTACATAAAATCAACAAAAAAAATTTAGACTACACTTCTATTCAAAAACAGCAGAACAAGTCACATTAAAATTAAAAATACAGTTACACAAATGCAAAACATATCAGAGATAAAAGATAATATGAATCAAACATTCAGATGAAATTATATACTTGGTAACCAGAGGAATGTGATAAAGAAATGAAGCCATCTTTTATGCAGTATGACACCTCGTACGTAGGTTTATCACCACAAGGTGAAAATATAAAGCGGATGATGTTTTATGATTATCCTAAGTGGGTTCCGGTGCAGGTCTTTTTTTTACCTGCCTGCTTAACTAAATATAAAACAGCCATCAATGAGATTATGGAAAAGCATAAACGATTATTTCCACAATATGATAGAGTTGATGAAAACAATCCTGTGGAATATAAAGATTTTTATGTAGAAGGGGAAGTGACTGATTGTTGGGGATGTGTCTGGAAAAATTTACATGGTGGTATGGTAGGTAAAGTAGCAGGACATCCACTCGAACATTGGGATAATTTCGAGGAATGGAAAAAACATATCCCCAACCCAGAAACCGATGGCATTTTAGGACCTAAAGATTGGGATGGGATAGCAAAAGAAATTCAAAAGAAAAAGGAACAGGGCTTATTCTCGCCCGATTTTGCATTACCTCATGGATTTCATTTTATGTTAATGTGGGACTTACGTGGCTTTGAAAATTTTATGTTAGACATGCTTATAGGTGAACCTCGACTGGGAGAATTGATGGAAATTATTATGCAATATAACAATTATTCTGTCAAAAAGATATTAGATTTAGGTACACCTTTTTTGGGACTTGCAGAAGATTTGGGAATACAGAATAATTTGCCAGTTAGTAAAGAGTTGTGGAATAGATATGTAAGACCAGGTTATGAAATCACAGCTGGCGAAGCAAAAAAACGAAGTATCCCTGTGTATCTACATTCTGATGGGCATATATTGCCCATCATACAGGACCTCATCGAGTTAGGAATAACTCTACTTAATCCTCAGTCCCGTGCCAATGGTATTCAACCCTTACGTGAACATGTGTTCCATAAAGTGGCTATTAACCTCGACCTTGACCGTCAATTATTTCCCGTCGCAGAAAAGGCAGATATTAAAAAGCATATTGATGAAATCTTCGATGCGTTCTATTTGCCTGAAGGCGGATTAATGCTAAATATTGAAATTAATGAAGATGTTCCATTGAATATAATGGATTATCTTTTTTCACTTGTAGAAGATTATTGTGGCTTACCTAATCCAGAAAATACAAATTTTTCAAAAGTAGGGTTGTTTTAGGGACAAGATAAGTCTATAATGGTAACGTAGAGTTTTTACAAAAAAATACTATTAAAA
>JAIWNQ010000250.1 GCA_020216745.1 Candidatus Hydrogenedens sp. | reverse complement strand
CATTAAAAAGATTTTTGTTTTAATAGGAAATCTTAAAAAAGAAAGGATAAACAACCTATGATTTACTATCAACAAATAGCACAACAATGGGATAGACTAAATGCCCTTTCACCAGAAGATGCAAAACTTTTAAATCAATCCATAGAAGACGGAGCTTTTGAAGGGTTTAGCCAGTTTTCTAATCAATTAATGAACGATTTAACCAATTCATTCCCAATAGTAAAAAATTTCTCTTATAATGATATCAATCAAATTAAAATAGGTTTCATGCATGCCGTTTATTCAGGTTACCTTATCTTTGTCGCATATCAATTAATTGCTAACATTAAAAGACCCTTATTGCAACGAGGTATTAAATACGACCCAACCCTGATGACGGAATACAATAATATAATAGTTCCACCTCAACCAAACAGTAAAAATGTAGTATTTTTCAGATTGCTTGATGACCAACCAGCAATTGAACTTCTTTTCGAAAAAGTTACATCTATTGAATTAAATATATTAAAGAAAAATTATCTGGGTTTTGGGGAATTATCATCAAACATCGGATTTAAAATTAGGGATTTGATAGCCCGTGGAGTTTTCATGGGGTATGGACTCGGATATGCTGAACATAGTTTAAGAGCATAGTTTGTTCATTTTCCATTTAAATATGATAAATTTGGCACTTTCTAATATATCATAAATCTTTTGTCTATTCTTTATTATCTGTATATTGTTTAACATTTGTACCGCTATGGGGTTCTTAGAACTTTAACAAGATAAGGTATTTTACACATAAACTAATTCTAAGTTGAACGGTATCATCATTTCACTGCATAATAAACTATATAATGTAAAAGCAGGTAAACCGTAATATAAAGGAACTAAAAATGAAAAACTGCTATGTATTTATAGCCATAATATTTTTACTTATGTTTACTATAAATACCTTTGCTGAAAATAGCAATATAACCATAAATGATGAATTTTTATCTTTCTTCTATGGCCAGAGGAAAATAGCTGATTACCGATATACAAAAGTCCCATTTAAACCCTATATCAAACGTTTCTATACTCCGTCAGGATTGCAAGTTTTAGAAGATGCTCCACATGACCATCTTCACCATCATGGTCTCATGTTTGCTATTCAGGTAAATGATACAAATTATTGGGAAGAAAGTGAAAAGAGTGGACATCAAATCCACCAGACATTTTCTGCTGTGAATATAGATACAAATACAACGATAACAATGAGTTCATTTATTGAAGAGTTAAACTGGAAAAGCCCTGCAAATGATGCCCCTCAATTAACAGAGATACGGAAAGTTTCATCTGGATATTGGGCACAGGAAAATGCCAATGTAATATTTTGGGAAACACACCTCGAGAATCCATCAGATACGGATACTGCTAAACTTTCTGGGCATCATTACTTCGGATTAGGAATGCGACTTTTAAAGACACCTTTAGAAAATGTAACTATTATTACCCCCGTAGAAGATAATTTGGAGAATGTTCGAGGTGATGAATATCTCCGTAATGCTCCGTGGTGTGGAATTGTGGTAAAAAACGAAATAGGAACGTTCACTTTGCTAATAGTAGACTCACAGGAAAGTCTTCGTTTTCCATCTCGCTGGTTTACGATGAGAACACCTTTTGTGTATATATCTGCAACACGAAACTTATGGAAAGAGACGTTTGAAATACCACCAAAAAATAAAGTGTTATGTAAACATGCCCTTGTTTTATGGGATGGGGAAAAGACAAAAGAGGATTTAGGAAAGGCAGTTGAAGAGATAAATAACGTGTGGAAATAAACATAAAATTATTGTAAGGAGAAACATTATGGAACATTCTCAAATGAAGAAACATCAAAATATGAGTCGTCGTAGTTTTATCAAGACGACAGCAACAGGATTAATTGCGACTGCAAGCGTATCCGCTGTGAAGAGTTCAATGGCTCAAAACAATCGACTGGGAATTGGCGTTATTGGCTGTGGTGGACGTGGTACCCATTTATCTCAGGTAGTAAAACATTTGCAAGATAACGATAAAACAGTGCAGTTCAAGGCATTTTGTGATATATATCGCCCTCGTTTAGATAAATTGGCAGATATTTACGGTGGCAAGAAATATATGGATTATCGAGAATTACTAAATGATAAAGAAGTTGATGTTGTTATTATTGCTACACCTGACCATCACCATGCCCGTCAAACAATAGAAGCGGTAAAAGCAGGCAAACATGTATATTGTGAAAAACCCATGACTCATTGGACACAATGGGAATTAGCAAAACAGATGACAGAAGCAGTAAAACAATCGGACTGCGTCTTCCAAATTGGAACTCAGGCAATGTCAGACAGCGTTTGGAAACAGATGAAAGAACTGGTGGAACAAGGGAAAATCGGTCAACCAGTGCATGTAGAATGCGGTTATTTCCGATTAGGTGATTGGGGCGAAAGAGGTATGCCAATTGATGACCCCAACGCTAAACCTGGACCCGACTTAAACTGGGATGCGTTCTTAGAAGATGCTCCAAAACGTGAATTTGATGTTAGTCGCTTCTTCCGCTGGAGAATGTATGCAGATTATGCTGGTGGAATGTCCACAGATTTATATCCCCACATATTAACTCCTGTTGTCTATACTATCGGCGTCCACATGCCGAAGATTGTCGTCGGTATCGGTGGCAAATTACGCTATGAAGAAAGGGAGATTCCTGATACGTTCGACATGCTTATTAATTACGATAATAAAACCGACTTGGCTCTTTTAGGCACGCAGGCGAATGAATATCAGGGGACATCCCTTCGTGGACAAAACCGAGTCCCTGTCATTCGTGGATGGGAAGGGACGTTAACAATAAACGAGGAAGATATCGTGTTCTGGCCTGCTAAAGCACTTAAAACTCAAAACCCCGAAAAAATACCTATTCAAAAAGGAGAAAACTTGACCGATTACCTCCGCAGTTTTATCGATTGCTGTGTACGTAAAGATAAAAATACATTAAGCCCGATTGATATGGCATTCGAAGTCCAGACAACATTGATTATGGGTATGCTGTCATGGAAAAACAGTAAGATGTACACCTATGAAGATGGAAAAGGACCTGTGGCATTATAATAGAAATTAAACTGAAAAGGATTGAGTTATGGGAAAAATAGGTATCGGAATAAATTTAGAATTTGTCCGCCACGCAGATAAACCCTTCGAGTGGGGTGTCGATAAGGCGGCAGAATTGGGCTATGAATATGTAGAGCCGATGGTGCATTGGGGCAGAGAACTACTCAGCGAAGCAGGTTATTTCCACAGCGTTTCCATGTTAGATGACCCTTACCGTATTAAAAAAGCGTGTGAAAACGCAGGTGTCAAACTATCTGGACTTTCTTCCCATTGTCCACTTTGTAAACCAGAAATCAGCACAGAATATCTAAAACAGGGAATCCGATTTGCTGAAGAATGTGGTGCCCCCGTAGTCAATACTGACGAAGGACCTAAACCTAAATGGACCTCCGTAGAAGAAGACCATGTTCTGATGCGATATGTCCTTATGGAAGCATGTGCCGTAGCAGAACCACGAGGAATCCTAATTGGATTAGAACCTCATCAACAATATAGCAAATCCCCCGAAGGGTTAGACCGTATCTATTCCCTTGTTAAATCCCCCATATTAGGTATCAATTTCGACACGGGCAATAGTTTCCTAAGTGGTCAAGACCCAATTGCATGGCTGGAACATGTCAGTGATAGATTAGTTCATTTACATGCAAAAGATATAGCCATGCAACAGGCAGAAGCAGAGCGAGGGAAAGTTACTGGAACGCCAGTCGGTTGTGCTTGTGGTGATGGCGTTATCGATTGGGCAAAGGTTATTACTATCTTGAAAAAAACATCGCGGGACATCGTTATGAGTGTTGAATGTGGAACTATCGAACAAGCCGAACGGAGTATAAAGTACCTTAAAGAATTACTCAAAACTGTTGAAGGCTGATATCTGATACTATCTAAAAAATATATATACCCGTAAATAAATAATACACAGCGAAGAAGCGAAATATACGTTTAACACATAAATAAAATGGGGGAAACGATGTTTAAAAGGTACTACTAAAATGAAAAAGGTTATATGTACTGTATTAATTTTTGTAACGTGGTGTAGCCTTTTTTCTCCTGCATCTGTTCAGGCAAATGAAAAGATTAATAACCAATCCCCCTTATTTACTCTACCAAAAAATATGTGCTTAATTTACCACGGCTCATCCACACGAAGGCAGTGGAAAGCAGATGATTTTATACCCTATCTTATATATCATGATAAGGAAACAGCAAACTCAACCCCTCTTTTTGATGCGTTTTTATTAATTGAATATCGTACTTCTGATGGAAAATATTTCTGGGGTGAAAAGAATGAAAAACAGATTGCCGATGTTAAAGATTGGGCATGGTTAGCACAGGTTTGGCATACCTGCCTGAATGAACTAAACGAGGCAGTCAAAAACCTTCACAACAAAAATGTTATAAAAGAAGATATTGGCATTATCATTACTATTCCTGAACCAAGCCCGAATTTTAAAAATTTCGGTTCCCTCTCTGCAAAGGCATCCAATCTAAACTTTCAAAATGAGACAGATAGAATTACCGCAATACGATGGTATATCGAAAAAGTAATTACTGAGTTTTCATCCGCACACTATTCAAACTTAAAACTATTAGGATTCTATTGGCTTGGAGAATCCATACCGCCAGAAATGGAAAACACTGTAAAACAGACTGCCGATATTATACATCAGGCAAATCTCCTTTTCTTCTGGATCCCTTACTTCACTGCTAATAATGTGTGGGCATGGAAAAAGTTAGGTTTCGACTTTATGTTTTACCAGCCTAATTACTTCTTTGAGGGGAAAGGTGGTGATATTCGATTAGGCTTAACTGCTTATCGGGTGGAACAATTTAATTGTGGTGTAGAAATAGAACTGGATGACCGCATTTTAAATTCTGATGTTCACCAATTACGATTCTTAAAATACGTACAAGCGGGTGCCCAGTTTAAATGGAACCAGAGACCAATGGCGTGGTATCAAGCAAATGACACGATATATAAATTAGTTAAAAGCGAAAATGAAAAACAACAGGAGATATATCAAACAATTGCCCGCTTTATAACGCAAACATATCAGCCACCAAGAACGGAACCATCAATATTAGAATATAAAATCCCAGATCACAACGGGTTCAATCTGGCACACCGCAATAACGGCACAAAAGTAATAGAACCATCCTCCGGTTTCTGCCTATCTCTAAATCCGGAATGGGCTATCGATGGCGATGTTGACTGTTACTCTGGGACATCAGGCTTTGCATGCTGTGAGATTCCCGGCAAAATACAGATTCAATTCGCTGATACTGTAACAATAACCTGTGTACAAATGCTTCTGTTCAACCTTGATGAACGATATTATCAATACCGCATCGAAACATCCCAAGATGGTAATAATTGGAAAACCATTATAGACAAAAGTCAGGGCGAATATCGTGGGTGGCAAAAAGATACAGTTTCACCGCATCCTGCCCGTTACTTACAGGTTATCCCCTTACTTAACTCCACAGGACAAAACCTCTTTCAAATCGTCGAATTAGAAGTGTATTAATCTTAGAAAACTAAAAAGGTACCACAAGCATTTTTTGTGCCGACGGGATTAGAAATGCAGAGGGTTATATTAAAAAGTGGATTTACATTATATTTATAATGCAACCTTGTAATTATATCGTTGTCGTTTAGATATATCTTGTATAGATGTTCCTATGTTTTATTCTCTATATTTTGATAAATTAAAATAGATATCCAGAAACATTTTTACTACAAGGAGAAGATATGAATAGTTCAAAGTTGAGTTCTAATAATTACATGTTTAGATTGGGTCTATTATCTTTAATTATGGTTTCCTTAACCATTAACAGTTTTGGTCAGGATAATAAAGTATATTTAGATAATTTAAATTTGAAAATTGTTAAGCAGGGCTGGGGTGAACATCCCAAAAAAAATCTATCATGTATAGGAAATCCGATTAAATTACATGGGCGGACATATAATCGAGGTGTTGGCACTCATGCCAATGCTGTGTTCTATGTTTACTTGAATGGTACAGGCTCGAAATTTGAAGCCACTATAGGAGTAGATGATGAAACAGAAGGCAAAGGGTCTATTATAGCTCGATTTTTTGGTGATAATAAGATTCTATATACGACACGAATATTAAAAGGAGGAGAAAAACCTGAAAAAGTTTCAATCGATTTACGTGGGATAACTAACTTCATAATCTCTATCAACGATGCCTTTGATGACATATCCTACGACCATGTGGATATAGCGGAAGCAGTTTTTACAATGATAGATGGAGAACCAAAACTTATGGTTCGCCCTAAAGAAGAACCGTATATACTAACGCCACCTTCATCTCCCTGTCCAAAAATCAATAGTCCACGAATTACTGCAGTTAGACCTGGTAACCCCTTTATATTCCGTATCCCTTGCACAGGTGAGAGGCCAATCCAATTTCAACTGGAAGGATTGCCAGAAGGATTAACTGTCAATTCGGAAGGTATTATATCGGGCACAATCGCAAGTCGTGAGCCTAAAACATATAATGTCCAAATCACGGCAATAAATAAACATGGAAAAGACCAGAACAATTTAAGCATTGTTGTGGGAGACACACTGGCACTAACACCACCGATGGGTTGGAACCACTGGTATACCCACTATGACAGAATTACTGCAGACATCATGAAGCAATCTGCCGACGTGATGATTACCTCTGGGATGGCAGATGTCGGTTATCAATATGTAAGTATTGATGATTGTTGGGCAAATTCAGAAAACCACCGTGACCCAATGCGGGTCGGTCCCGCCAGAGATGAGAATAGAAATATTCTCCCTAACAAGCATTTTCCAAGTATGAAGGAACTGACTGATTATATTCATTCCAAAGGGCTTCGTGCAGGTATTTACACGTCACCAGGTCCTAAAACATGTGCCAATTTTACAGGAACCTATGAGCATGAGGAGCAGGATGCAAAACAATTCGCAGAATGGGGCTTTGACTTCCTAAAATACGACTGGTGTTCCTATTCAAGTATTCTATCTCCTAAGGAAATTGAAAACCTTAAAAAACCTTACCAGAAGATGGGTGCAATACTTAAAAATTTGAACCGAGATATCGTATTCAACCTGTGTCAATATGGCATGGGTGAAGTATGGAAGTGGGGTAAAGAAGTTGGTGGACATTGTTGGAGAACTGCTGGCGACCTCGGCTTTGAATTACTCCAATACCACGAGGTTGCACGAAAAAACGCCAGTTATTGGGAATATGCAGGTCCTGGTGCATGGAATGACCCAGATTATATTCTCATAGGCTATAGTGGAGATGCCACCGTTTTAGGTAAACCCAAGCCTTGTCCCCTTACACCAAGTGAACAATATTCCTACATGTCTCTATGGTGTCTTATGGCTTCACCTTTATTTTACAGCGGTGATATGACACAATTAGATGAGTTTACAAAAAATGTATTGTGCAATCCTGAAGTTATCGAAATCAATCAAGACCCAGCTGGCATTCAAGGACATCCCGTCCTCACTAATAAGGAACAATATTACGAAATATGGTTAAAACCACTTCACGATGGGAGCACTGCTATCGGAATATTCAATTTAGACGAAATTGAACAAAATATTTATATGCAGTGGACACAAATTGGACTGAAAGAAAATCAAAAAGTTCGTAACCTATGGCAACAGAAAGATTTGGGTACTTATGCTAAAGATTTTTCAATAACAATCCCCCGACATGGTGTCGCTTTACTTAGACTTATACCACAATAAATTACATCATATTAATAACATCCAATTCATTAATAGATGGGGTATATATAGGGGTATATATTTGAAGGCATTTCTTATGTTTCATTTTGATAACGTTGATTTATTTAAGGCAGGTTAAAAATCTGTATTTGACTTATTTTTATGTAATTTTCCACGTGCAATGGAGGTAAAGATACCTATGAAACACAAAAACGCAAATACTGCAAAAGAAATTTTCATACTTATTAGGAATGTAGGGTAATATTCTGGGGTTATCTGCACATTGCCAATATAAAGCGTTGAAATTAACATAATAATGCCCATACTGGTCATCTGTCCAGTAAGTCGCATAGTCCCTAAAATCCCTGATGCAACACCATAAAGACTCTTTGGTATAGAACTCATCACTGCGTTTGTGTTTGGAGAAGAAAAAAGGGCAAAGCCAATGCCCAACAGTGCTAAATTTGCAATGACAAGGGATAAAGATGTGTTCTTACCTAAAAAAATGAGCATAAACAGGGCTACCGCATTCAAAAACATACCTGAGGATGCAACAAGTTGCGGTTCAATCTTATCAGATGCTCGTCCAGCGAAAGGTGAAAAAATAGTCATCATCAATGGTTGGGCAAGCAAAATCACCCCCGACCTTTGAGGATTAATTCCTTTTATATATTGTAAATACAAAGCAAGTAAAAAAGTAACGCCGAAAGTTGCACTATAATTAATCAATGCGGAAATATTGGAAAAAGTGAAAATAGTGTTATCCCGAAAAATAGTTGTATCAATTAATGGATTTTCTTGGTGTTTCTCCCAAAAAACAAATAAACACAGACATAAAAAACCTACTATGATTAGCCACCACGATAAAGAGTGAGGTAAAATAGATATGCCATACATCAAAGATATTATAGACAGTGGATACAGAAAAAAGCCTAACCAGTCTATTTTCCCATCCTTAGACTCTTTCCACTCACCTTTTAATTTCCAGATAATAAGAATAATGGTTGCTAATCCAATGGGTAAAATGGTAAGAAAAACACTTCGCCAACCTGCATATTGAGTTAAAATTCCACCGAAAAATGGACCAAGAGATAAAGCAAGATAGACCGCAGAAGTACTAATACCTATCGCTTTGCCACGTTCCCCAGAAGGAAATACGGAGGTTAAAATTGCCATACCTGTTGCCATAATCATAGCCCCACCAATCCCCTGCAAAACCCTGAACAGGAGTAATGTAAAAATAGATACAGATATGGAACAGAGAAACGATGAAAAAGTAAACAGAATAATACCATAAAGGAACACCTTTTTCCTACCATATAAATCTGCTATCACTCCAAAGGGAACAAGGCAAATTGCAGAGGTAAGAATATAGGACGTGGTAACCCAATTTAACATAACCACACTGGCAGACAATTCCTTACCAAGAGATGGCAAAGCTATATTGACAGCAGAGCCCATAAATGGCGTCAAAAATGAACTTAAAATAGAAATAAAAAGTACCATCTTTTTGGTTGAAGCAGTATCCATTCGCACTCTTCCTAAAAAACAAAATAAAAAATGAAAACAATATTATACATCAAACTATCCCCACTACTGAAAATCACATATAATTCAGCATATACAATAGATTAAAATGAATTAACCACAGAGGATAAGAGGAAAGGATTGAAAAAACTCTGTGGTTCTCTGTGTACTCTGTGGTTAAATGTTCTTTGCCGTATGTAATTGCAAAGTATAAGACACACGCAGGAGTGGCTGGGATACTATGAATATTTTTTACGAGGATAGAAAAAATTAAATTAAAAAAAATGATATTTAAAGTTGAATTTCAATTTTTATTTTGGTAAAATAAAAACCAATTTGAAATTAAATATATGAGATAGTTTAAAATTTAATCTTAAAGAATAGTATAATTTTGTGAAGAAATATATAAGGATAGTTGACAACAGAGAGATGTTAACATGAAAAGTAAATGTAAAACATAAAGTAACAATTTAACCTTTTTTCCTAAGCTCTCTTTTTGATTGCAGAGGAAGAAGGCGTATGAGACGGAGATAACCTGTGCAAGTCTAAGAAGGGAGCGGGAAGAATGAGGGCGAATAGATGCGATACGAGAGATATAATATTTACTTAAAAATGAATGAACACCTC
>JAIWNQ010000249.1 GCA_020216745.1 Candidatus Hydrogenedens sp. | reverse complement strand
TTTTTATTTTGAATTTATTTTGTTATCAAACTCCTATTATATATTTTATTTTAAGTTCTATCCTACCAAAATAAAAACTAAAATTCAACTTTGAATATCATTTTTTTTAATTTAATTTTTTGCATCATCATAAAAAAATATTTATAGTATCCCAGCCATCCCTGCCTGTGTCTTATACATCGCAATTACACACGGCAAAGAAAATCTAACCACAGAGTACACAGAGAACCACAGAGTTTTTTTAATTCTTTTCTCCGTATCCTCTGTGGTTAATTCATTTTCATCTGTTGAAACTATAATTACTTCACTTGGGAGCAAAGATGCGGACGTTATATCACAGACCCTTGCATTGTTAGACGCATGGGTCTGCCCCTATGTGAGTTTCGACTTTAATTAATGTTTTGTTTCATAAAAACATGGACAATATATACGAATACCTCTACTGCCTCTTGTTCAAAGGTCTCAAGTATAAAAAGACCTCTTTTAACAGTGTCATTTTGTTAGTTAAGAGAGGTGAAAGGGGATTAATTGGAACTTTATAGTTGTTAAATAATAAACTATTACCTATGAATTAGTTCGTATATTTAGATGGCAATCGTTGTGATATATTGATATAGAGGTGATAGTGGAAATAAGGTTATTATGAAAGCATTACGTTTACATAAGGTGGGAGATTTGCGTTTGGAGGATGTCCCAACGCCATTTCCTCAAGCGACAGAGGTTCTGTTACGGATATCTGCATGTGGTGTGTGCGGGTCTGATATTCCACGTATTTTTGAACATGGGACATATAAATACCCGTTAGTGCCAGGACATGAATTATCAGGTGTTGTGGAAAATGTAGGTTTAGAAACAAGCAGGGATTGGATTGGGAAACATGTTGTGGTGTACCCTCTTATTTCTTGTCGTCAATGTTCTGCCTGTTACTCTGGTTATCCAACTCAATGCTCAAATTATGATTATATAGGTTCTCGCCGAGATGGTGGGTTTGCTGAGTATGTCACAGTTCCCGCGGATAATATTATTCCTGTGCCAGAAGGAATTCCTCTGGAGCTCTCCGCATTGACAGAGCCATGCGCTGTTGCTTTTCATGCGGTCCATAAGGTGAAAGTAAGCCCAGGTGATTCAGTCCTTATAACAGGGTCTGGAACCATAGGCTTGCTTATTGCTATATGGTGTCGAAATGCGGGAGCACACGTTTTTATGACGGATATTGTGGTAGATAAATTACGGTTTGCACGTTCACTGGGGTTTCAGCATCTTTTGGATGCGACTCAGGCATCCGTTCATCAATGGATAAAACAGAAAACAAGTTATGGCATTGATATCGCCTTTGAAACTACTGGGCATCCATCAGGAATCGAGTCTGCAATTGAAAGCTGTCGTATCAATGGGCAGATTGTCCTCGTTGGAAATCCTGCGTTGAATGAAATGAAAATAAATTCGAAATGCTATAGCCTTATTTTAAGAAGAGAGTTATCCATTGTTGGTGTGTGGAATTCTTTAAGAAATGAATATCCTAAAAATGAATGGAATGTGGTGTTACAGGAATTTAAGAGAGAAGGAAATCCATTTTTAAAATTGGTTACGCATAGGGTACCTATTGAGGAATTAAAAGATACATTAATTTGCATGTATAATAAAGAAATTTTTCCAGTAAAAGTTATGATGATTAATGAGGAAGACTAAAATGTTAGCCTTAGTTTTAGAAGAGGTAGGAAAATTATCAGTAACATGGGTCCAGAAACCGCAGGTTGTCCCTGGCTCTGTTTTAGTCCGAGTCAAGGCATGTGCAATTTGTGGGTCAGATTTAAGAATAGTAAATCATGGGAACCCCCGTGTTCTACCACCGACAATTTTGGGGCATGAGTCATCAGGAGTCGTTGAAAAAGTTGGTGAAGGGGTATCAAAATTCAAGCCAGGTGACCGAGTTGCTTTAGGAGCAGATGTGCCATGTGGAAAGTGTTCGTATTGTGAGGCAGGGATTGGAAATGTTTGTCTAACGAACTATGCTATGGGCTATCAGTTCCCAGGAAGTTTCGCAGAATATGTGTTATTAAATCCATTAGTTGTAGAGCATGGTCCTGTTCATCATATCCCGAACAATGTCTCATTTGATGAGTCTGCATTGGCAGAACCATTAGCGTGTTGTTTGAATGCATTGGAACTGTGTCAGGTTAACATTGGAGAAACCGTAGTTGTGATTGGAGCGGGTCCTATAGGTTGTATGTTAATGGAGGTGGCACGAAAAATGGGGGCAGGAAACGTAATAGGTGTAAATCGCACAAGGAAACGAGAAGAGATTGTTAAGCAGGTGGCTGATGTAGTTATTTATACGTCTGAGGAAGATTTGGTCTCTCGAATTTTTGAAGAAACAGACGGATTCGGTGCAGATGTGGTTTTAACTGCTTGTTCGTCTCCTGAAGCCCAGATAGACGCCTTAAAAATTGTTAGGAATCGGGGTCGTGTAAACTTTTTTGGAGGTTTGCCTCCAGGAACACCGCCTACTTCTATTGACACGAATATAATTCACTACAAAGAAATCTTACTTACAGGAGCACATGGCTCCGTCCCGAGGCATCATCGGCAGGCACTCGAACTGATATCCAAAGGGATTATAGAGGTGAAGAAATATATATCCTCTACATATCCGCTATCAGAAGCAGTGGAAGCCTTTAAGAAAGCACGTGAAAAAACAGAGATGCGTATAATTATTCATCCATAGTTTATAGAGTTTGACTTAGTTAGCATGCGATAATAAAAGCAATTTTAATGTGTCGTATCAATTCAATTTTTAATTGTAAGGATAAGGTTTATTCTTATGAAAAAGAAAGCAGACCCCATTTGGGCACGAATACGAGAAGAGGCACAGGAAGGTATTCAGAAAGAACCATTACTTGCGAGTTTTTTATCATCTACTATTTTGTCGCATAAAACACTGGAAGATGTGCTAAGTTTCCATTTAGCGGGGAAATTGGAAAGTATCACGTTGCCAGCAGTGAGTTTGCGTGAATTGTTTGATGAAGCTTTTGCAAATGAAGCAGAGATAGGAGAGGCAATCCGTGCGGATTTGATTGCTGTTCACGACCGTGACCCAGCATGCAGGTTGTTCTGTCAGCCTTTACTTTACTTTAAAGGCTTTCAGGCACTGCAATCATATCGGGTAGCCCATTATTACTGGAATCGGGAGAGGTTTCATCTTGCACTGTTTCTACAAAGTAGGATGTCCGAGGTGTTTGGGATTGATATACACCCCGCAGCAAGAATTGGAAAAGGGATATTAATTGACCATGGAACAGGTGTCGTCATTGGAGAAACAGCGGTGATTGGAAATAATGTGTCTTTATTACATGAAGTAACCTTAGGGGGAACGGGGAAAGTTCGTGGAGATAGACATCCCAAAATTGGTGATGGGGTATTAATCGCAGCAGGGGCAAAAATTTTAGGGAATGTCCATGTAGGTGAGGGGGCGAAGATTGCAGCAGGTGCTGTTGTTCTACGGGACATTCCACCTCATACGACCGTAGCAGGTGTCCCAGCGAAACCTATCGGTCCTACTGCTGAAGAAGCACCTGCCCTTGTGATGGACCAGTTCTTTTCAAATGGTGAAGGTTTGTAAACATCAAAGTCATGGTACTATTTTGATAGTCCCAATTCATTAAATATTTCTATTTTGATATGGTGGGCTGGTTTTTATGCGAGGGTCAGGTATAGCTTTGCCTATGGTGAAAAAATAAAGAGGATTTAAGTTTTTCTGCATAGCGTCAGGCCGTTTTATTTTGTAAATTTCATCATCAAAAAAACATCCAATTCCAGTGCCACTCATTTGATTTAATTCCGCCTCGAGATAGAGTAATTGACCTATAAAACCAGCCTCCCAATGTAATGTGGTGTAAGAAAAACCATTTGTTTGTTCTAATTCTTTGATTACATCTGTGAACATGCTTATACATAAAACGCCATCGCGGGCTATCTCTTGCCCACAGCAGAGGTGTTCGGAGATGTGTCGGCAATTACCTGTTATACACAGGTACAAAGGAAAATTGTCAAGTATGGGTGTGATGTTGTCCCCTTCTGAAATAAGGCAATGTTCGACAATATTAATATGGGAAGGTTGGGACACATAAGTGTAAATGCCAGATTCAAGATTTTCTACGTTGTGAATAAAAAATAGTAAAGAAATTCGGGGCACATTATTTATAATTGGTTTTAAAAAGTGTTGATTAGCGAAATGTAAGTCCTTTAGTAGTTGTAGAAAACCTTGATTAGGAAAGGTCGCATTACTATTGAAAGAGTGAGCACTTCTTCTTTTTCGGAATAGAGCCCAGCAGGTAGGTGAATCGGGCACGTCAGGACACGATGTAGAGTTATTGGGTTGACATGTATTATTGGAATTATTAGTATTGTTTTCACTCCAGGGATAATTCGTTGAGCAGTCGAACAGGGTGGACATTGTCTTATCTATTATTTCCCATTGAATTGTTTGAGGGCTTACTTTTGAGGGTATTCCGTGCCATTTGTCAAACACAAGATTTTGCAATTGATATTGTAGTTGTGGGGCGAGTAAAGCCTTTTCCTTTGGGTAAATAACTAAAATTATCTGTGGAAATTCTTTTTCGACATATTTATATTCAGTGCGGTTTAGCCCAAGTACGTTTGATAATTGGTATAAGTCCATCCCTTGAATACCTGCGACTCTCCACCCCAAAGCCATTGCGGAAAAGATTATTGCACCGATTGCATGACCAATGTCTAATAAGCAATATCTTAACGCCCGTTCTCCATATTTCCATACCTCACGCCATACGAGAGATGTCAGGGCAATATAGAAATATGAGCAGTTTGGGGCAACATCGTCAGTAGTTGTTTGTGAAGTATAGGCTCTTTTTTCAAGGATGTGTTCGAAAGGTTCGTAGTGGTAGAGAGTGGTATTTTTATGGTCGAGGTTTCCTTGAGGAATAATTAAGTATGTCTCTGTTGGGTGTAAGTTGCCACTGGATGGGTTGCAACGGACTGCCCATCTTGAGCCTCTATATTCCTTCCATGCGGATATCCCTAACGAATAAAGAAGTAAATGCGAGATAGAGTCTATTGTCATAGGAATAGAGGGGATGGTTTCAGATTGGTAGAATGCTTTGTAAAAAGAGGGTGAAGAGTCTTTAGTAGGTAGTGAGAGTCTTACGTGTTCAGAGCCCTCAAACGTTCGGAATGGTGTAGGTTCGTTATCCCAATCCAAATAGCCCAAAGACCGTGCATAACGATGGGGTCTGTGTTTCGTTTTTTCATGATAATCATATATAATTTGTAAATGGTTATCCATACTATTTATTAATTTTTATTTCCTATCATAATTATAATAGATGAAAGAGGCTATACTATAAAGAAAAAATTATTATTTATTTTACAAGAAAGGTAATGAGTTATGTTTCATTTTAGATGTTTCGTACCTGTTTTATGCTTAAGCGTTACCTCGCTTTTTAATACCGTACATTTATGTGCTGAGGAACAAGGTGTAGTGCGAATGTGGATAAGTTCTGAAGATGGTAAATATGCTTTGACGGAGCAGGTAGTTCGATTAGAAAAATATAAGAAGTCGAAAAATATCCTTATTGAGATAAATTCGGAGGAGAAATACCAGTCAATATTAGGTATGGGCGGTTCATTAGAGCATGCTACATGTTCAAATCTAATGAAATTATCCCCAGAAACAAGGGAAGAAGTTATAGAAAAACTTGTAGACCCTGATAAAGGGATAGGTATGAATCTAATGCGGTTATGTATAGGTACCTCAGATTTTGTCGGTGAGCCATATTATTCATACAACGACTGTCCTGACGGAGAGATAGATATTGACTTAACACGGTTTTCAATAGAAAAAGACCGTAATTATGTTATTCCTATCGTAAAATTAGTCCAACAGAAAAACCCACAAGTCCTATTCTTTTCTTCTCCATGGAGTCCGCCTGGTTGGATGAAGGATACCAAGACGATGAATAGCGGGGTGTTGTTAAGGGAATATTATCCTGTTTATGCGAAGTATTTGCAAAAATATGTAGAGGCTTATGAAGGAGAAGGTATCCCGATTTATGCGATAACCGTTCAGAATGAGCCTCAAATGAATGATAAGGATTACCCCACATGTGTTTGGACTGCAGAGGAACAAAGAGATTTTATTCGTGATTTTTTAGGACCTTGCTTCGAGAAGTCAGGGATAACAACGAAAATATGGTGCTGGGACCATAATTGGAATAATTTGGATTTTCCTATGACTATTTTTAATGATACTGTTGCGTCAAAGTATGTGGATGGGACTGCTTTTCACCTTTATGAAGGTAGGGTTGAGGCACAAAGCACTCTACATGATGCATTCCCCGATAAACATATCTATTTTACAGAAGGTTCTACGTTTCTATCCAGAGGTGCTGTAAAAATAATTGAAATTTTCCGAAATTGGGCACGGTCTTATAACCTGTGGGTTATTTGCTTAGACTGGCAGAGGAAACCTAACCGCGGACCTCATCATGCCAGCCCAACGATGATAGTCTTAAAAGAAGATAACACTATTGAGTATCGGTTCGATTATTATATGTACGGGCAATTTATGAAATTTGTTAAACGGGATGCCGTGCGTATCTTTTCTACGCAGGGAGGGCGTTATTTTAATAATGTTGCATTTTTAAATCCTGATGGGACTATTGTTTTAGTCGTAGCAAACGCTGAAAGTAAGGAACAGAACGTTTCTGTCAGATGTAGTAATATGTTTTTTAATTCTGAGATTCCTGCAAAGTCGGTGGTGACTTATATATTGAAAAACAATTCGTAAAGGAATAAGGTGTCAAAATATGAAATGGATAAAAATAACGAAAATATACCTCTTTAATTTGGCTACTATCCTAAGTATTACGACCCTTGGATTATTAGGTGATTTTATTCTATTTTCAGAAATTGTGCGTGCTGAAGTGAATAAAGATGTTGAGGTAACTATTAAGGAATGTTTAAGTAAATGGGGATATGCCTCTATAGAAGAAATAGTGCAGTCAGGAGACATATACGCATTACTTTACTGCTCAGAAATTAAAGACAAACTTACATCAGAACAGAAAAACCAATTGTATTTAGCAACAGCAGAGCATGGGTACCCCTATATTTTAGATACATTTATTTCATGGGGCAGTGATGTGTTTTGTACTGATGAAATTGGTAACACATCATTGCATTTAGCATCGAAAGCGGATAGCGTGTATATGATAGAACATTTAATAGGATTAGGGCTTAATCCGAATATGCGGAATCATGAAAAGTATGCTCCTATCCATGTATGTGCCAAGTCGGGAACACCAGAGGTTGCACGAACCTTGATAATGAAAGGTGCCAAACCCAACCTTGAGATAGATGAAAACAAATATAGTAGCCCTGCAGTTATAGCGGGTGAAAATAAAAACTTTGGGGTTGTTCAGATATTTCGTGCGTATGATGAACATTATCCCTTTGAATACGCTGTTGGATTCGGGGATATAGAAATGGTTGAAGTTTATTTAAAAGAGCATCCAGAATGGTTGACGATACCTCCTACCCGATTTTCTACCCCAGCTGTTATCATTGCGGTAAGCAAAAATCAGAAAGACATGTTATTGCATCTTCTTAAACGTGGTGCAAGTTTAGAAGTATCCACAATAGAGGGGGATAAACCTTTATCTCTTGCTATTTCGAACAATAATAAAGAAATGGTTCGTTTACTTCTTGATTTAGGGATAAATATTAATGGGTTGGGTAGTGTAAAGAAGGATATGTTCCCTCTTGAATATGCAATTATGGAATCACCCGCAGAAATGGTTTCATATTTGTTGGATTTGGGAGCAGATGTTAATTCGATTAATGTCGTCCGTAATTCAGAAACACCTCTTCATTTGGCAGTCTATGAAAAGAAGATGGATGTGGTGAAATTACTTGTAGAGCGAGGTGCAAGCATCAACGTTCGGAATAGAGATGGCAAAACTCCACTTCTAATCTCCATAGAACAAGGGAATAAAGAAATTGCTGAATATTTAATCCAACAAGGTGCAGATTTAGAAATTGTAGATAAAAATAGATATACACCATTGTTAGTGGCAATAAACGCTGGGAATGAGGAGATGGCAAAATGGCTTGTCGATAAAGGGGCAAATATTCAGGTGCGAGATAAAGATGGACGAACAGCATTACATATTTCTGCTGTGCGGGGGTTGGTTCCTTTGATGGAATTTTTACTTTCAAAGGGGGTACAAAAAGACGACACAGACCGATATGGAAATACTGCACTTCATCTGGCAGTTGAGGCAAAAAAGATGGAATCTGTGGAATTCCTTGTCAATAATGGGACAAATATTAATGTGTCAAATTCCGTAGGTAAGACCGCTTTATTTGTAGCAGTAGAAGTTGATAGTTTGACTATAGCGAAATACCTTGTAGAACACGGTGCAGATGTGAATGTTTCTGACAGGGAAAAGAGGACATTAATCCATGTCGGTGCTTGTTCCGAAAATTCGGAAATGATTCGCTGGCTGGAAGGGCTCGGATTGGATGTGTTTGTACTCGATGGGAAAAACAATTCTGCATTACATTATGCGTGCCAATGTGGTGCTCAAGATACAACGCTTTGGCTGATAAGTAAGAAATTACCTTTAGATGAGTATAATAAAGATGGCTTTACTCCACTTCATCTGGCGTGCCAAAGGGGTCATGTTTTAATTGCCAAAACATTACTGGACGCGGGGGTGGATTATACAAAGATTTCAAAGACAGGACAATCGGCTATTCATATCTGTGCTGCACGAGGACATTGGGGACCTGCACAAATACTTATATTAAAAGGAGTCGATATGAATTTGCCTGATAATACAGGGAATACACCCCTTCACTATGCTGGCATGAACGGACAAGAACGATTTGCGTATCTGTTACTTGCAAAGAGAGCAGAAATTTGTGTGAAGAATAATATGGGGATGACACCTTTAGACCTTGTGAATAAACAGCTCAAAAAAACGACACCAGTAGCTGGGACAACTATGTCTCAAATCCGTTTATATGAAGGCTTGCAACGAACTGTTCGACTCCTTTCAACAGTTATCTGCGAAGAATACCTTTTACGAATAGAGAAGGGAGATGTAGAAGGGTTGAAACAACTGGTAAGTTATTACCCTGAATTTGCGGAGGTTTACTATTTCGGAAAGGCTCCAATCCATAGAGCCATTCATAAGCATTCATTAGACATGTTAAATACACTTATTGAAGCAGGAGTACCCCTTGATGGAAAAGAATTTGGAGTTGAAGGTTTAACTCCACTTCATATTGCGGTGCAGGAAAGACAGATAAATCTCGTGGACAGACTATTGAAAGCAGGAGTCAGCGCGGAAGTCAAAGATTCTATGTCAAGAACACCAATAGAGCTTACTGAAAAATTGGGTTATTCAGAGATAGCGGAATATTTCAAAACACAAATACAAAAGTAAAAAAAGTATCGGACATCTTATAATCTAAAAAAGTTGTCTATTCTATACTCTTTAACATACTCAGTGACCTTTATTTATGTTTTTCATTTCTAATTAAATGATTGTCAAATTACTTCTCTAAAATATTTATCTCCCTCTTCTCTTTTTTCATTATTTGTATTCTCTTTTCTCCTGTTATAATTTATTTAGCATACTAATACAAAATTGAATTTATTTAAAGATTTCATGTATTTTAATAATTATTACTATTCATAGCATTCTATGTTAGTTCAAAAAAGAAAAAGAAATTAAAATGATGTGAGTAAAGAAATATTCAATAGAATATGAGGTATAGAGGTTATGCGGTCTAAATTGGGTATGATATTTTTTGCATTATATATCGTAACATGCGTGCTTGGAATAGTTTTAAGTGTCCAAAAATTGATATCGGGTGAAATAAAAAATATTTTATTTCCTCTTGTTCCGATACTTATGCTTTTAATTGGAATTTTAAGCCTCTTTAAGAAGGGAAAAGGGAGTGATATTATAGACAAATATCTTATTCCTATATTTCTAATTGCTTTTGGGTCTTTCCTTATAAGTCAATTATTTGTTTATATAAAAAAAGGAGCCATATTAATAAGTATCATAACTATTTTCTTTACCATTATAACATTCAAAATACTGCGAGAATATATTGATTTTCATTATGCAAAGCCAGATGAGACATTAAATATCGCTAAATTGAAAGGTAAAGGCTATACTATTCAAATGCAACTTCCTGATGGATGGCAAACACATTCTCGTCTTAAAAATGAGTTTTTTGAATTTGAAAACAAAAAAATTAACTGGGGAAGGATTGAAGAATTCCTAATGGAACTAAAAGAACAAACGTTCAGTGAATACATAGAAAATGAAGTAAAGATGTATTTGGATGAGATTTACGGGAAAGATGCAAAGAAAAATGAATATAAACAAATAATATATAAGGGGATTAAACAAATATGTGGGAAGGAAACTGTGGAAATAATACTGGATTTAGAAGAAGCAGTGGAATATCACACTTATATCCGTCAAGACCCTGTATATCTTTTCGTTTTATTTAAAGTAGATAAACATATTTATCCTTCGTATGAAGCAAACATACGAACTGCACTTGAATCTATTAAAATACAATAAGAAAAGGTAATAATTCGAAATATATGAGTTAATCACATCCGTTGAGATGATGATTAGAAAACTCTCTTTTTATAGGTATGTCCAATCTATCCATTCTAATTCATTAGATACCTTTTAAAAACTTTGTATCATTTATGCCATATTTGGTTTAATATTCTTCTTCTTATATAATTGCAAAGTAAAAAACAAGTGCAGGGGTATTTGTGCTACTTATTTGGTGTTAGCGGTATGATTTAAACACAGGGAGGAGGGTGGAGGTAGTACCTGTTTCGAATTTCTCCCAAATCATTTGTTAAAAATTATGGTGTGATTTTCAAAATATGCAATATATTATTGAATATAAATATATAATGGGTTATATCAGCGTTAAAAAAGGATTTTTCTATTAATTAGAATTGTTTTTGTACATTTTCCTGTATTTGTAGTTAAGTGGATACAAAGAAATTGGAAAATTTAATGAGTTAAAGTTTATGTTTCTTTTTAATGGGTTGGTTGTCTTTGTTTTGTGTGTTTATCTATTATATTTGTTGTCATGAGGCTTTATGTTTAAACGTTGTTTTTTTGAAATGATATTGAAGAGAGAATAATGAAGGAAGAATGATTGAAGGAAACTCAAAAATAGAACAGAAACAGTTGGAAGAAATATTGTCATTGAGGTTTGTTTATAGGGATTATCCGTTAGCCCCGCATACGTATTATAACATTGGTGGTTGTGCTGATATAGCCATGATTCCTATCAATGAGGAGGAGATGGCTCTTGCATATAGGTATTTTCAAGAATTTTCGTTACCTCGTTTTATTTTGGGAGGTGGCACGAATGTTTTAATATCTGATAAAGGATTTAGGGGGCTTGTTCTGATAACATGTGCGTATCAACAGATTCAGTCCTTAGGAGGGGATAGGTATTACATCACAAGCGGTGTTGAACTTCAGCGGATTGTTAAAGAGATTATGTTAGAGAACAATTATGAGGGAGTTGGTGCCTTAACGGGGATACCTGGGACGGTGGGAGGTGCTTTATTTATGAATGCGGGTACAGTTAATGGTTGTATTTGTGAGTGGGCAGAAGAGGTGCATTTACTAAGCTCTGGCGGGTTAAGAATGGTTTCGATGTGTCCGTCCCTTTATAGTTATCGTTCGCAGAAATTCTGTTCGACGGAAGACCTTATCTTAGGGGCTGTTTTCCATTTCAGGGAATCGGACAAGGACCAACGTCCTATTTATGAACATTATATAAGCCGTAGGAAGGAGAAACAGCCCGAAGGGCATTGTTGCGGTAGCGTGTTTAAGAATCCTCCGAATGAGCATGCGGGCAAGTTAATAGAGGATTGTGGTTTAAAGGGGTATCGTTATGGTGGTGCGGTTATCAGCCCAGTCCATGCTAATTTTATTATGAATGAAGGCAATGCCAGTTTTAATGATGTTTTGTATCTAATTCGTCTTGCAAAACATAAGGTTTTGGAGAAGTTTAACATTTGCCTTGAAGAAGAGGTGCGGATTATTTTTGAAGATGGTTGTTTTCAGTATTGTCCACATCAAACGATTAAAAATGAAGGATAACAGTAATGGGAAAGAAACTGAAGTATGTGATAAATGCTATTGCTCCTATTCGAATTTGTGATTTAGGTGGGTGGACAGACACGTGGT
>JAIWNQ010000248.1 GCA_020216745.1 Candidatus Hydrogenedens sp. | reverse complement strand
TTGCGGGATATGGTGCAGTGCTTAATATTGGGGTTTATCCTTATGCGGAGGTGCAGATTTATGTTTATGAGGTGGAATCGTTTCATAAGCCTGAGATTATTTTAGATGTTGAAAATTTTGGTGAACGTTATACACTCAGTCCCAACTTCCCTGAATATGAGAAGCATCCCCTGCTCGAAGCATGTATTGATATTATGTCCTTACCAAAAAATCTGTCCTTTGAAGTAAATTTATTTTCTGAGGCACCTGCGGGTTGCTCTACTGGGACTTCTGCATCAATCAGCGTTGCTTTACTGGGTGCCCTTGATTTATTGACATCGGGGCAGTTGACAGCTCACGAGATTGCCAGTCTTGCTCATCGCGTAGAAACGGAAAAACTTGGTTTACAATGCGGTATTCAGGACCAAATATGTGCAAGTTATGGTGGAATTTGTTTTATAGAGATGTTTGAATATCCTCATGCATCTGTATCGCCTGTTCTCTTGCCGAATGCATTATGGTGGGAGTTGGAGCGTCGTTTAATGTTGTTATATCTTGGCAAGACACATGCATCCAGCGAGGTTCATAAACAGGTTATCCAAAGATTAGAACAGCCGAATAGTGATAAACGTGTGCTGGATATTTTACGACGGTGTGCACATCATGGTAAGAATGCATTGCTTGAAGGGGATTTTGATGCTTTTGCAGAGGCGATGAGAGAAAATACAGAGGGGCAAATGGCTTTACATCCTGCATTAGTTTCTACTACTGCAAAGCATGTTATTGAACTTGCAAAACAGCATGGCGCTATAGGTTGGAAGGTTAATGGGGCTGGCGGAGAAGGTGGTTCTTTAACACTCCTTTTTGATGAGCATAACAAAAACAAACGTAATTTTAAGAAGGCATTATTCGAACTTGACCCTCAATTACAGGTCATTCCTATCTACCTTTCTCGTATGGGTCTTAGACGGTGGTTTTCAAAAACATTGTGATTCGATATAGCAACTAAAAATAGGATATGAGTAATGAATCACATGTTCTCTGGAATGTTTAGTGGTAATGTTCTTCCTGCATATTCGCATATTGCATGAAAAAGTTTTCGGGTTATTTCTATTCCATAATCACAGAAATTTTTGGGATTTTCCCAAAATTCCCTTAAATCTCCTTGATGTTCCCTTTCATAATTCAATACTTTCAGCATCATCTGGACTTTGTCCAGTCCCCGTACTAACTTCGCCTCTGGCGATGATACTTCATGAAATTCACGATGCAAATCAGAATATTTTGTAGAAAGTCCTTCCATTAACTTATCAAAGACAGCCTGTTCTGCTTGTAACTTTTCCTTTGAAAAGTATTTCTGAGTTACAGGCATCGGCATATCCATCATTTTTGATTCTGCTAAATCATGAATAATAGCCAACGTTAAAACCTTATATCCGTCCCACTGATCGGGGAATTGCTCTAAAACAAGCAATGCCAGTAATGACAAAAAATGACTATGAGCGGAAACTGACTCTGGAACGGGAACGCCACGTAATAGAAAGCCTGCCCGTGGTACTCTGTCTAAGGGATGAATTTCTTTAAATATATTTATTATTTTTGCACAAAACTCGTCCATATTTTCCTCATTGTTTTCTATTAAACGTATTTTAAGATAGATTTTGGATTTCTTTTGCTAATGTATTTATCATGTTTTTAAACTGCATATTAAAGATAAAGTTAATGAAAAAGTAGGAGAAAATCAGAATGAAAATAAAGGGAAAAAGCATTTTATGTTCTTTGACAACGGAGAACAAAATTACAATTATGATAACATCCACAACTGGTAAAGCATAGATGGTAAGATATCGGACTAATCGGTAATTTTTCACTGAACAATTGACAACAAATCCACTGCTGGTTCCTTGAATGCAAACTTTATCTATCCATGGATACATAATGGTTTCATCCTTGCTTGAACCTGACAATGGTCGTGATAATTCTATGTCATTTTCAGACTCCCGCTCTATAATGAAGCCTTTTTGCATAAATAGATTGCATAGCTTTTCTAAGTACACTTTTCGTTCACTGTCTTCTACCTCAACCTCAATATTAAAAAAATTTTCCATACCAACAACCTCACAAATATCCATTATTTTTGAAAAATTTTTTTATAATATCTTATCACGGTTTTATTACATAAATAAATATTTTATTAAGTAAAGATGTATATGAACCAATTAGTCGTTTTTTTTGGAGCAATAGGTGATACGATATTGTTTTCCCCTGCCCTTAAAGAGCTTTCTAAAAAGGGAGACGTTTTCGTTGTAGGTTATCCTGAACGAATGTCCCTTCTGGAAAAAGTCGGTTGGGTGAAGAAAACATTTTCACCTGAGGATATTGATTTTACATCACTTTTTTCTTCACCATCTGAGAGGTTAAGAACGTTCTTGGCAAATTTTGATGTCGTTTTCCTTTTTTTACGAAATGCGGATGTTCTGGTGAATAAAGTGAAAGATATAGGGATAGCCCATGTATATGCTTTTGGTGGAACTCCACCTGAGGACTGGTCATTACATGCAGTTGATTATTATTTACATTGTTTAGGTTGTCCATCCATAACAGAGTTTGTTCTACCAATTAAGCCAGGCGGATATCACGGGAATATTATTATCCATCCAGGGAGTGGAAGTCCTAAGAAGAACATGCCTTGTGCATTTTTTGAGGAATTAACAGATAGGCTTCAATGTAAAGGTCTCCCAGTGTGCTGGTGTTTAGGTCCTGCGGAGGAAACATTAGAGGTCCCAAAAAATGTCCAGATATATAAAGAATCGAATTTAGTAAGGTTGACTGAGTATATTGGCGGTGGAAGCGTTTTTATAGGGAATGATAGTGGTATTTCCCATATTGCGGGGGCTGTAGGTGTGAATACGCTTGTACTATTCCGCACTACCAATCCGAATGTCTGGAAACCTTTAGGTCCGAATGTCTATATTTTCAAAATGGAAGATGTTATTATTCCAAAAGTTATAGATACTATATTCCATTTATATTCAAACCAATAAGATATTAAGGGCATACCTTGCCCATCATCTCTATTTTGGAGTAAAATATAGGTTAATCTGATAATCAAGAGAAACATACAAAATATAGATAGGGATTTTTTTACTATGAATAAGCAAGAAAATTGTGAAGATAGTTCATTAGCCTCAGAAAATCAACTTTATAAAATTCGTCATTCGTTGGCACATGTATTAGCCCAAGCGGTTCTGGAATTGCGACCAGATGCAAAATTGGCGTTTGGACCGCCAGTTGAGAATGGTTTTTATTATGACTTTGATTTTAATGGGAATCCAATAGGTGAATCAGACATGCCAGAACTTGAAGAACGGATGCGCCGAATTATTAAAGAGAAGCACCCTTTTACTCAAACCTTTATGAAACTTGAAGAAGCGGTAGAATTCCTTGAAAAGATGGGGCAGAGTTACAAAGTTGAATATGCGAAAGAATTGGCAGAAAAAGGTGAAATTGACTCAAAAGGGCTTTCGTTTTATCGGCATGGTCCTTTTGTTGATATGTGTGAAGGACCACACGTGAACCATACGGGGGAACTGCCCAAAGATGGGTTTAAGTTAGACCGCATCTCTGGGAGTTATTGGCGTGGTGATGAAAGAAATCCGATGCTCACCCGTATTTATGGATTTGCATTTCTTAATAAAGCGGAATTGGAACAATTTTTACATCTTCGCCAGTTGGCTATGGAGCGAGACCATCGCAAATTAGGGGAAGAGCTGGATTTATTTATACAAGATTCGGAAGTAGGTGTTGGGCTACCTCTCTGGATGCCAAATGGTACAGTTATCCGTGAGGAATTAGAGAAATGGGCAAAAGAGGAGGAATTTAAGGAAGGGTATTTAAGAGTATCGACTCCATGTATTACCCGTGCGGAATTATATTACCGTTCAGGCCATCTACCATATTATTCGGAGAGCATGTATCCCCCGATGACTCTGGATGAGAATGACCAATACTATCTTCGTCCTATGAATTGTCCACACCATCATAAAATTTATGCGTCCCGTATTCGTAGTTATCGTGATTTGCCGTTACGACTTGCGGAGTATGGGAATGTTTTCCGCTATGAGAAACATGGTTCCCTTTCGGGGTTGTTACGAGTGCGTGCTATGTGCATGAATGATGCCCATATTTATTGTGCCCCTGAACAGGTGGAGAGTGAATTTGTGTCCGTGATGCAGATGTATAGCCGTTATTATGAGCACTTACGATTAGGGAATTTCCGAGTTCGTCTTTCTCTTCATGACCCCAATAGCGATAAATTTGTTGCGGATGAAGAGTTGTGGAATAAGAGTGAAGATATGGTACGGCAAGTATTAAACAATCTGGGAATTCAATATGAAGAGGAAAAAGGTGAAGCGGCGTTCTACGGTCCTAAGGTAGATGTGCAGGTGAGAAACCTTTTAGGTCGGGAAGAAACAGTTTCTACCTGCCAATTGGATTTTGTAATGGCGGAACGGTTTGGACTTACTTATATTGACCGAGATGGACAGCCGAAGAGACCTTTCATCGTGCATCGTGCTCCATTAAGCACTCATGAACGTATTATTTCGTTCCTTATCGAATTTTATGGTGGTGCTTTTCCGACATGGTTGGCTCCTATCCAAATTATGATGGTTCCAGTAAATCCAGTATTACTTGATTATGCTGTATCAATAAAAACAGAGTTACAAAATAAATTGTTCCGTATAGAGATTGATGACAGTCCAGAAACATTCAACAAGAAGATACGAAATGCTGTGGTACGTAAAATTCCGAATATTTGGGTGCTCGGAGAGCGGGAACGGCAAAATCAAATGATTACTTGGCGTCGTTATGCAGTAAAGGAGCAAATTACTGTCCCGCTAACACAGGCAGTCGAAACATTGATACGGTTAAGAGAGAATCGTGTAATGGATAATTTCTCTGACACGCCCTTGCCTTTAGATAAATAACTTGGGTAAGTGATGTGAACACCACGCCAACGAACAGAATATCTAATGAAGACATAGAAAGTAACCAATGGATAAGCATTCATCATGAGACTGAAAAAGATTATTGGTGGTTCATCTTAAAACGGGAGTTAATTCTCCACCTTGCAAATAAAGTTTTACCACCTCCTGGTACTGTGTTGGAGGTTGGCTGTGGCGGTGGCAAATTGTCTTATGAGCTTCAACAGTCGGGGTATCAAGTTGTCAGCACCGATTTTGAACCATCCGCAGTAAAGTTTACTAAAGAGTTGGGTATACTTAAAACGTTTGTAAGCCATTCTGGTGAAGGTATCCCTCTGCAGGATGAGTCAATAGATATGATTATAATGACCGATGTTTTAGAACATATTTATAATCATCAGTTAGCAATCATTGAATGTAAACGGGTATTGAGAAATAAAGGATTTTTAATCATGACTGTTCCAGCATTTCCATGTTTATTCTCATCATGGGACCGTTGGAATCATCATTTCCGTAGATACACAAAAAAGCAATTAAAGACTCTTGCCCATCAGGCACACTTCCACATAAAGAAGCTGAGCTTTTGGAATATTCCAGGTATTCCTTTTGCCGTTTTACGAAAAATCATTGATGTTTTTAATCCTTTACAGACCTATCAAGGGTTTCCACCAGTGCCCCGCATGGTAGAGGTTCCATTAAAAGTGCTTGTATCCTTAGAAAATAAATGGATTCAAAAATGTTCATTACCAATAGGTCTTTCACTTGTTTGTATATTCCAAAAACAAACACTATAAATATTAGGCTCACTATGCAGAACAATAAAGTGGAAATACGATGTCCCCATTTTGGAATATGTGGTGGTTGTGCATTTCAAAATGTTCCTTATAAAGAACAATTGAAAAATAAGGAAATGTACTTAAAAAATTTATTTGCGGACTATATTCCATCTGCCATTCCAATAGAGCCATCGTCAGAGATTTGGCACTACCGAAATAAAATTGACCCCGTATTTTCTCGGGAGCACTTTGAGGCGCCACCTCCAGCGGAGATAAAACGTCGGACTGTTATTGGCTTTAAGAGATTTCGGAGATGGTATGATACGTTTCCAATGGAGGATTGTCTTATAGGACCTTGTAGTGTTCCTGATTTGTTGAAAGCGATACAACAATGGCGAGAGGAAAATCGGTATGAGGCTTATGACCGCCGAACAAAAGAAGGCATCTTGCATGCTCTTCTCATTCGTCAATCGAGACGCACCTCAGAACGAATGGTTGGAATTGTTACCCGTGAATTAAATCTGAATTGGGAATCTCTAATTGAACAATTAAACAAAAACGTTCCCTGCCAAAGTATTTATGGGGGACTTTATACCCGCACTGCGGAAGTATCACAAGCCCAAGAGTGGCACCTTATACATGGGCAAGAAGTTATCCATGAGAGGATAGTGCTTAACCATGAAAACACAGATATGACGTTCACCTTCCGTATCTCTCCTGCCAGTTTTTTTCAAGCGAATACATTATCAGCCGAAAAGATGTTTTTGCGAATCTACCAATGGACCCGTGAAATAACCCCCGAATATATTTTTGACCTGTATGGAGGTATGGGTACTATCGGGATAATATTATCACATCTTGCAAGTAAAGTATTTTCTGTTGATTGTGTGCCATCTTCCATTGAGGATGGGAAAATAAATGCGGAATTAAACAACGTGGTTAATGTAGAGTTCTATCTCCAAAAAGTTCGTCGTTTTCTAAGTGAACAATCACCTAAATTCTATAAGTCATCATCAAGTACACTGGTTATTGTCGACCCACCTCGCGAAGGACTAACGTTAGGAGTTATAAAAAAATTAACCCAATGGAGACCAAAAGATATAATCTATGTCTCGTGCAATCCCAAAGCCCTTATTCGGGAATTACCATATCTTCTTGAATATTACCAATATAAGGATGGAAATGCATATGATTTTTTCCCACATACTCCTCACTTTGAAACTCTGCTTTGGCTTTCAAGAAAATGAGGGAATAAAAAAAGAAGGGATAAATTTTAAATATAAACTCTAATATGTAATAATGTTATTTATTATTGACATATTATTTACATTGAAATTTGGGAACAAATAAAATCATAATAATAATAAAATGAATATAAGAATGGTGGAATAGGATGCCAGAACCGAAAGATATGGAATTAAGAATATACTGTATCTGTGGCCAGAAGATGCGGGTTCAACCGGATATGTATGGGAGACCGGGTCGCTGTGTTGCCTGCCGACAGAAAATACGTATCCCGCATAGGGATGAATTACCAGAAGGTATTACCGAAATTTACTTAAAAGACCACCCAGAATTCCTCCGCAGAAAATCAACGAAGGATAAATCAGAGGTATTGGGAGACTCCTCTCCTTTCCACGATAAAGGCTCATCTGATTCTGACTATGTTAGTCATGATATTCTTCCTCTTGAATCACTTGAATTTTTACAAATATTAATTTCTGCGGAATATAAAGCCCAGAAGAATCTTCATATGTTACGGCAAAAGAAGCCTGTAGGGAAAGAGACTAAACCAGACTTACTTGGCTATCTTTCAAAAATTCGGAGAATGCGTGCAGATTTAGATGAAAAGATAAAAATTCGCCGTTCTGAAACTTTAGAACAACTGAAACAAATTGAAGATGAAATTGGCGAATTGGTTGTCTCATATCGAACAGGTAGTATTGATTTTAATCATTATTGGAGACGCATAGTTCCATTAAGAATTAGAAGGGAACGGTTATTCAGGAGACGAAAAAATCTTGAAGGTTGGCTATCTACAGTTAGTCCTGAATTGGCAGGTGGATATGTTGATGTAGATTTGACAAAATTGCCAGATAGAGTTCCAGATATTGTATTTCCATTAAGTGAAGAAGAAAATAATACGTCGGTTCTTTCTATTCTAATAGAAGGCTTGCAAAAATCCATCTCTTCTCGGGAGGAGTTAGAACGTCGTTTCATTGAATGGAAAAAGGTCGTTGAAGCAGGGAAGGTGAACAACGATGTTGCCCGAAAAGGTATTGCGGAATATGAAGCAAAATTGAAAATTGCCCACAGTGCCATTTCTTTTTACCGTGAGCGACTTGACCAATTAGCACTGGATTGTGACTTAGACCTCGAGTCAATTGAAAAAAATATTGACCGAATTCAGAAGCAAAAAGAAGCAAAGATTATAGATGCCCAAACTGCTCGACATATAGAAGAAAGCCTTTTCCAGGCACGCTTGGACCTTAGCAAAACACGTGATACAGCACGGCGTGCTATTAGTGCTAATTCTCAGGTAGATATTCCATCCTTACAAGGCACATTTGTGGCACGTATCGGTCCGAGTCGAGGGGCTATAGAAATTGGGAGGGATTCATGGATTGCATGGTTCTGTTCTACCCTTATAATTATGTTAATCATGATTCCAATGACAAGCAGTCAGGGGTTGGTCTCCTCCAAAGTCTTAATTCTAATGGTCGTAGGTCTATTCTTGTCAGCTATTCTTTTAGCAATTGCTGGGTCTATTCCTTACCGAAGATGGCGTGGAATAGCGTTAAATCTTTTATGGGTAATTTACGTAGTCGGATATACAATCTATATTAATCTTACATGGTATAGCCTTACCCCATTAGGTGGGCAACTTCGGGTCTCTTCAAATGGACTCTTCTCTCTGAGCATCGTTTCTGTCTATGTTGTTTTATTCCTAATCGGTGTTGCTTCCTGGCTTTCAGTTTATAAAGAGCAGGGCATGAAGTGGATACCTCTTTGTTCTACTATCCTCAATGTTTTATTTGTTTTCCTTATCTTATCGGACTTTTTTGGAGTTGCTCAGGGGAATGTGATTCTCGGCGCAGCAGGTCGGATGAACTATGTATCCAATTTAGATGCATATCAGGTCGAGATATCTCTTTACAATAAAGGGCTACGCTCCGTATGGATTGGAAATGATTTAGCTCAAGTTCCTGCACCTGTTTTCGTTAAGGTCTATTCAGAAACAGATGAGAAAAAGGAATATTTCCCATATGAAGCAAAAATTGGAGGGAAGGAGAGATTGGCTTTTGAAAAAGTGTTTAACCAAGCAGATGGAAAGGTTCCACCAAAAAGAGAAGCCTTCCTATACTATCAGCTCCCATCTGGAACATATATTGTAAAATTGCTTGGCGAAGGCCCAATTTATCAACCGAAACAAATACGTCTTGTTTTGCCGGAACAAAAAAAAGATACTTCACAAGATAAACCTGTGGATGCCAATCAAGTAGAGATAAAAAAAGAAAATCAAGCAGTGGACTCATTGGTAGAGACTCAAGAGACAAATATATCTAAAGTAGAAGGGTCTATCTTTGAAGAACTCTCTGATACAGAGGCGTCAAATATGCGGTTGTCATCAGGCGAACTGTTAGTTTTTTTCCACGGGTTTGCACAAGTAACAAACGGGAGCGGTGAGAACAGTAACTCCCCAAAATTTAGAATTTCTATCCGCACTTCGGATAGCAACGTATCTGAGAAATTTGCCAATTTAGGTGAACGAATTGCAGGAGACTGGATATTATCCGAATTTAGCCAACAAAGAGAAACGATTACACTTAATTATAAGGGTAAAATTTTTATAGCAAAGATTGGCAAATATTATAAACTTCAGCTCAATGATTAATTATGTTTTAACGTAATAGAGCATACATTTTTTTATAAGTTGCAAGGAATAAAGGGAACAAATTATTATTAAAGAACAAAAACATTTAATTAAGAGGGTGAAGTATATGAAAAAGACACAAGGAGCATGTTTATTACTTACTTGTATTGCCATTATCGGTATGTGCATTTTAACTGGTTGTGGGGGTTCTGAAAAGACAGGCTCTACTCCTTCCGCATCTCCTGCTAAAGCGGAAAAACCAATTGAACTAACGTATAGTGTGTTTTTCCCTGCAACCCATACCCAATACAAACTTGCAGAAAGTTGGGCAAAAGAAGTTGAGAAAAGGACAAATGGCAAAGTCAAGATTATAATGTATCCTGGAG
>JAIWNQ010000247.1 GCA_020216745.1 Candidatus Hydrogenedens sp. | reverse complement strand
GTTCTCTAACTAAGGCAGACCAGTGCTATGAAGGTGTGGTTAATGGTGTTTCAGACCTTGGTATGAGTTGCTTTGCATATACACGTGGTAGGTTTCCATTATTAGAAGTTTTAGATTTACCCTTGGGTTATCCAAGTGGAAAGGTAGCTACACGAGTAGCGATGGACATTGTTAAGAAATATCAACCAGCTGAGCTAAGCAACGTGCAGGTGCTTTATGTTCACGCTCATGGACCAGGGATATTAGCCAGTAAGAAGCCTGTCCGTACCTTGGAAGATTTGAACGGACTTAAAATCCGAGCCACAGGTTTATGCACAAAAATAGTTGAGAAATTGGGTGGTCAACCTATTGGAATGAGTCAACCTGAAACATACGAAGCCCTTCAAAAAGGTGTGGTAGATGCGACCTTCTGCCCTATGGAAACACTCCAAGGCTGGAAACAAGGGGAAGTTATCCAGGCGGTGACAAATAGCCAGTGCATCGGTTATACAACAGCCATGTTTGTGGTCATGAACAAGAATAAATGGGAAGCACTGCCTCCTAATATTAGGGAAATAATACAGAAAGTTAGTGAAGAATGGGTAGATAAACATGGCGAAGGATGGGATACTGATGATGATAATGCACGAAAATATATTGAAGGAATGGGCAAAGAAATTATCTCATTATCCCCCGAAGAACAAGAACGTTGGAAAAATGCAATACAACCTGTGATTCAGGATTATGTCTCAGTTAATGATGGATTACCACGTGCAGAGATATTAAGTGACACACAGAAAAGGATTCAGGAACTCAGCCAATAGAGGTTATATATTTTTTTGAAGATGAAATGGACTCGTTTTGTTGAAGGATATGGTAAAGGGGTACGTTTTATTGTTTACGGGATGGGGGCTATTTCTGCATGTGCATTGCTGTTTATTGTAGCGGTAGTTGTTATTGATGTAGTTGGCAGAATCTTCGGGAAGGGGATTACAGGAAGTTTTGATTTTGTCCGTTTATTATCGACTGTTGTTTTAGGTGGTGCATTGCCCTACACGACTGCTGTCAAAGGCCATATTGCTATTGAGTTTTTTTTCAGACGAGTTGGGAAAAAATGGAGGGTATTTATAGATACTATTTCCCGTTTGTTGATGCTTATCTTATTCATTTCTGTAATTGCAGTATTGATTAAGCATGGATTTTCTTTATACGCTTCTGGAGAAGTTACCGCAACAGTACAATTACCTATATTCTGGGTTCCCTTCTGGTTAGCCCTTTCCTTTGGAGTGACCTCACTTGTAAAAATCTATCATATCCTTCAACCTGGGAAGGAATTGATTAAGCCATGAGTCTAACAGGTTACGGGATTGTCGGAATTGCTCTCTTGTTATTATTACTCATGGCAAGTATGCCTGTGGCTTTTTCAATGATGGGTATTGGATTGGCAGGGTTTGCATGGGTAACCAGTAAAAATGCTGCGTTTACTATGCTCGCGAGTGATTTAATTGACACATTTTCATCGACCAGCCTCGTAGTAATACCGCTCTTCGTTCTGATGGGGCAAGTTGCATTTCATTCAGGTATTAGCAAACGATTATTTCGTTCTGCTTATCAGTGGATTGGTTCTCTTCCAGGTGGTTTAGCTATGGCTACGGTTGTCGCATGTGCTCTCTTCGGGACTATTTGTGGGTCAGGTCCTGCCACTGCTGCGACAATGTCTGCAGTTGCTTTACCTGAAATGCGGAGGTATAAATACAATGATGCATTAGCCAGTGGAACGGTTGCTTCTGCTGGTGGATTAGGGATGATGATTCCCCCCAGTGTTGTATTCATCGTTTATGGAATTCTTACTCAACAATCCATAGGTAAACTTTTTATAGCGGGCATTTTCCCTGGTGTTTTTGTTGCTTTACTGTTTTGTATAAGTATTTATATCCGTTGCCTTAAAAATCCAGACTTAGGTCCTGCAGGTCCTAAAACGGGATTGCGAGAAAAACTTATTTCGTTAGGAGGAGTTATAGAGACACTTATCCTCTTTCTAATAGTAATGGTGGGTATCTTTTTGGGATTTTTCACTCCAACTGAAGGGGCAGGCATCGGTGCTGGAGGAACGATACTCCTTTCAATAATATTACGGCAAATTACATGGAACGGGTTTGTGCGAGCACTGATGGAAACAATTAGAACATCGTGCATGATTCTTATTATTGTTACAGGTGCGGTGATTTTAGGACGTTTCTTCGCTATTACTCGTTTACCTATGACCATTGCAAATGGACTGATTGGATTACCTTTGCCCAACTGGGGAATTTGTTTACTTGTACTCATTTTCTATATGGTAGGAGGTTGCTTTATTGATGCGTTGGCTCTCATTCTTTTGACTATTCCTATCTTTTACCCAGTTATACAGCAATTAGGATATGACCCTATTTGGTTTGGGGTAATGATTGTATTATTAACTCAAATCGGAGTAATCTCACCACCTGTGGGTATTAATGTCTATGTAGTTAGTGGGATGGAACGAGATTTGCCTTTATCTACTGTGTTCCGTGGTTCGATTCCATTTTTATGGATACTTGTTATTGTGAGTATACTTTTCTTATTTATCCCAAATCTCATTTTATTTTTTCCAAACTGGTTATCAACAGTTTAACCAACCTTTTATGAGGATGCAGATATGAGTAAAGAGAACTCGTTATTCCATGTGCTTTTCTGTACAGATTTTTCCGAAAACGCAGATATTGCTTTTGATTATGCTTTAGATTTGGTTTTACGACGCCCCCAATCCATTCTGACTATCTTACATGTAATTCCGGAACCGGAAGCACAGTTTTGGAAAACATATATTTATGAGGTTGAAAATCTCGATGAAAAAGCCAGACAAGATATTGACAATCGGATTGCTCAAACCTACTTATCTAAAATACCTCCTGAGGTCGCTGTGTTGGTTGAGATTCGAATCGGAAGGGACTATCAAACCATATTGGAATTTGCAAATGAAAGAAAAGTAGACATGATTGTTATGGGGCGTAGAGGACACAGCACATGGGAACGGCCTTTCTTTGGAAGCGTTACCGAACGAGTCGTACGCCGTGCTGAATGTCCTGTTCTTGTTGTCCCTCGTTCTGCTAAAAAGTAAAAACAACCGAAGTCAATTTAAAACCATTTTCACTCAGCAATCAGAGATACAATCAGACAAATGTTTATGCTACACTAATTTCAATGGCTCATTTTGTACATGTTATGACTTACTGTATAAAAGAAAGGAACATTTATGAATTTATTATCCATGTTGCTTCTGGTAGGTATTGGAGTGGGGTATGAGCCGACCTGGGAGTCATTAGACCAAAGACCCAATCCACAGTGGTTCGAAGACGCAAAGTTCGGCATTTTTATCCATTGGGGCGTGTATTCTGTTCCGTCATGGGGACCAAAAGACCAATATGCGGAATGGTACTGGTACTATATGGAAGATAAAAATAGCGAGACATGGAAATTCCATAAAGAGAAATATGGTGAAACGTTCAAATATCAGGATTTTGCACCGATGTTTAAAGCAGAGTTATTCGACCCAGACCAATGGGCAGATATATTTAAACGCTCAGGAGCAAAATATGTTGTTCTAACTTCAAAACATGTTGAAGGTTTCTGTCTCTGGCAAGCACCGCATAGTTGGAATTGGAATTCTGTAGATATAGGTCCACATCGGGATTTGGCAGGGGATTTGATAACTGCTGTCAGGAAAGTGGGTTTGAAAATGGGGTTTTACTACTGTATGTATGAATGGTTTAATCCACTTTATAACACTGATGTGAATACATATGTAGATGAATACATGTTACCACAGATGAAGGATTTGATTGTTCGATATAAGCCAGATGTATTTTGGCCAGATGGTGAATGGGATCATCCAAGTTCCGTCTGGCGTAGCACGGAATTTTTAGCATGGCTATTTAATGAATCGCCCGCACCAAAAGATATTGCAATAAATGACCGCTGGGGTAAGGAATGTAGAAATATTCATGGGGGCTTCGCAACACCCGAGTACGGGAATATTCCTGATGGACATCTAATTAAACAAGGTAGATTTGAAGAATGCCAGGGTATGGGCAAATCGTTTGGTCTAAATAGAAATGAGGATGCGGATTGTTACCGTAGCACAACGGAATTGCTTCACCTGCTGATAGACAATGTCTCGCGAGGGGGTAACCTGCTACTGGACATAGGTCCATCCGCAGATGGACGCATACCAGAGATAATGCAGGAACGATTATTAGAAATGGGCAAATGGTTAGAAGTCAATGGCGATTCTATTTATGGAACGGACGTATGGAAAGATGCCCCAAAGATGGAGAATTTCCGTTTCACCCGCAAGGGGAACACCATATATGCTATTGCTTTGAAATGGCCTCCCGATAAATGGGCTATCCCGAAATCTAACGAATTCCAGACCTCACCAAAAGTTACCCTATTAGGCACCGATATAACGATTCCTGTAGAGGACGATAATGGTGAATGGATAATAACAACCCCATGTGTTTCACCAGCACAAATTCCCTGCCAACACGCCTGGGTGTTTAAGTTAACGTTTTAAAGTTCTGTAGATATTTTCAATATTCAACGGACGAATACATACGTTTACTAAATCGTTATTCATATCCTTGTTAAGGTGACGACTGCCCAGACTATGTCATATACATAATAGCCATCTATATCTTATCTGCATATTAATTGTCTTATGTACTCTCTCGATATTTATTTTGATGTTACACTATTTCACATTTGCTATTGTTTTGTAGGTAAAAGGTATTGTAAATCTGTAGTTAGGAAAGGGGAAGTAGAGATTGATTTGATTAGGAGATTGTAGGAAAATTAAACTACACTATAAAAGATAGGGTCAAATATAAATTCAATTTGCAAGATAAGGAATAAGACAATGCAAAGTTTAGGTTTTCACTTGTTTTTCGTGGCTTGTTTGATTGTATTATCAATGTCATTCTGTGGACAGGCACAAGATACTTCACAGGCTCCACCGTTGCAAGAGACTGACAAAGAACTTAACATTGGTTTGGTTGGGTTAGATACCTCACATGTTATTACCTTTGCACAGATATATAATGATATGAACAATCCTAAACGTGTTCCTGGTGCACGAATTATTCTTGGGTATCCTGGAGGTAGTCCAGACCTTGAAGCCAGTTCTTCACGTGTTGCTGGTTTTACGGAGCGATTAAAGAAAGAGTTTGGTGTTGAGATTGTAAATTCTATCGAGGAATTATGTTCACGGGTTGATGCTGTGATGCTTACCAGTGTAGATGGGCGTGTGCACCTTGAACAAGTAAAACCTATATTCGAAGCCAAAAAACGGGTTTTCATTGATAAACCACTTGCAGGTTCGTTAACAGACGCCATTAAAATTGCGAAGTTGGCTAAAGAACATAATGTCCCTTGGTTTACCAGTTCTTCTTATCGTTTTTATAAGGGCTTGACACAGATGTTAAAGCAAGATATTGGTCCAATACATACGGCCATCTCCTATGGCCCGTGTCATTTGGAGCCTCACCATCCTGATTTGTTCTGGTATGGGATACATCCGACAGAGGCTCTTTATACAGTGTTAGGTAGAGGTTGCGAAACGGTAACACGGGTCAGCACAGCTGATACGGATGTAGTTACAGGTGTTTGGAAGGATGGACGTGTTGGAGTTTTGGTTGGATTGCGGAAGGGAGATTTACCTCATCAAGTTATTGCTTTTGGAGAGAAGGGAACTGCACGCCAAGAGGAGGATAGTGATTTTTCACCGTTGGCTGAAGAAATTGTTAAATTTTTTAGAACTGGTGTACCGCCAGTAGACCCAGAAGAAAGTATCGAAATGTTTTTATTTATGGAATCTGCGGATGAAAGCAAACGTCAGGGAGGGAAACCTATTCGACTTGAAGAGGTCTTAGCAAATGCAGAAAAACAAATTGCTGAAGGGAAATAACAATATAAAAAATTAGAAACTGTTGTTTAGTAGGCAAGTACTATAAAAATGATAAGAACAATCAATACAGGCTAAATAATAGTATATAAAATGTTAATCAACAGGCATTTAGTTGTTGCATGCGGAGGGTTTGTTACTGGCTTTATCCTCGCTGAATTCCAGTGGATTAACTGGTATATCTGTGTTTTAACTTTTATTCTCAGCCTGTTTTTATGTTTTGGAAAACATAGATTTCAATCCTATGATGAGATTTGGATATTTATTCTTTTCTTCTCAGTGGGTTCTATTACATACCTTTCTAATCCTTTCCCGAAAGAGGGGGATGCCTTGTTTCAGTGGTTAAAACGAAACCCGGTCAATACTCGCGTTGAAGTGGAAGGATATGTGGTTAAGAATGAACCTTTTAATGCTGACTCTCCTGAGCTTCGATTTATATTGCAAGTTCTCCGTGTTAAAAATAGCCGTGGCACATGGACAGATATGAAGGGTAAGATGTCGGTTGACTGTAAGAATATTACACATCCTATATATGTTCATACAAAACTTAGAGTGGTTGGAAAACCTAATATCTATTTAAGTCCTAACAATCTCTCCCTATACAACTATGAGGATTATCTACATTCACAGATGGTTTTCTCAAAAATTCAGACATCGGGAAAACAACTTAAAATTCTGCATGAATACCACATCTCTCCTCTCTTCTGGATTTCTAAACTTCAACAATACCTTTATGGGCGGTTTATAAAATATTCTCCATCATCTACGGTAGATATAGCCCATGCTATCTGGTTAGGCGACCGAAGTGGTTTAAGTTTTGAAGAAAAACAGCAGTTTGTTAGAACAGGAACAATACACATCCTTGCTATTTCTGGATTACATATTGGACTTTTGTATTGGTGCATTCGCAAGTTATGGCAGATAATCGTTCCATTTAAGGAGAAAGGTGCAGGCATCTTTGCCCTGATAGTTTGCTTTTTATACACCATAATGAGTGGGGCGCATGGTTCGTCATTAAGGGCTTTGTTAATGTTGAGCATTTACGAGATATATGTTATTTGTAAACGGGAGGGAGATATTCTATCCTCTCTTTCCCTCACAGCCCTTCTTTTGTTTACATTTAATCCTGATTGCATTCGCGACGTAGGAACACAGATGTCATTTATGGCAGTAGCATCTATTATCTTATTTGATAAGCCGATATCCAAGTTGTTTAGATTTTTACCATGGACACTTAGGTCCTATGTGACAGTTGTTATATCTGCACAAATTCTTCTACTTCCACTACTGATGAAATTTAATACACAAGTGAATCTTCTCTCTCCGCTAATTAATCTTTTAGTTGTACCTCTTGTTGGTATTTATCTTATATCAAGTGTAGGAGGAGTTATTACCATTTTTCTTCCTGGTATTCCTTACCTCTTTTTCTATTCCAGTTCCCTCTCCCTGTTATTAATACAATGGATATGCTCCTTTGGCAGTTCGGTTTCGCAAACGATCATTTATTTGTCTCATCCAACATATATAGGTGTTTTAGTATACTTTGTCACCTCCTATTTCTTATATCGATATTTAAGGACTTTCAAAAGGAGAGACCTGCTTTTTCTTTTATCTTCGTGTGTTATCCTATGGTTCACGTGGAGTGGGCTATACTTAAACAAAGGAGGCTTTGTTCATCTGCTTGATGTTGGACATGGAGATGCTATTGTAATTACAACACCTGAGGGTGAACATCTACTTTTTGATAGTGGAACAGAAGATAAGGGACGGGCGATAGTTGTTCCATTTCTCCATGCCCAAGGGATTCGTAAACTTGATTATGTTATTGCGTCACATGCAGATGAAGACCATATTGGTGGATTAATACCTATTATTGAAACCTATCAAGTTGATAATTTCCTTTATGGTGAAGGTTTTGAAACAAATCCATTAGGTATGGAACTACTGGAAAGAATTAAAATGATTAAATGCTCAATTTTAAAATTAGAAGCGGGCAAGCGGATATATCTTAAAAAAGGTTGGCTCGATGTCCTTTATGCTGGTAAAGTCGCTTATATAGAGACAAATTACAATTCCGTCGTTGTGAAGTTTTGCTATGATAATTTTACAACTTTATTGACAGGCGATTTTCCAGCAGAGATTGCTAAAAAGGAATTGCAACCAGATAAATCTTCAGCACACATTTTAAAATTACCGCATCATGGTTTGAAAAACTCTTTAAATAGGGACTTTCTTGAGATGGTAAAACCGCAGGCAGTGGTGATTTCTTGCAATGGATTTCATCGAAATTTTGGGATGCGAGCCGAAATAAAGGAATTGTTAGAACAATATCACGTCCCTTATTGGCGGACAGACTATCATGGTGGAATCTGTATTCATTTTACTCTTAATGACGTTTCTATTTTAGGAGCCCGTCACGTAAAAGGTTATACATTACAACCAAGATAAATGGAAGTCTATCCTTATGTTATATGTTTTATTTTGGTTTGCTTTTCATTAGCAAAATCTGGTTACGTAGCTTTTGAATTTGCAGTTGTAATTCTGAAATGGAGGGTATTGACATTTCATCCGCATCTGACATAACACTTTCTCTCTGTATATTGCCATCATGTGAAGTGCAGTCTGTTTGTAGCAGATTTAATTTTTCTTCTAATTCCCGTATTTTTTCATTTTGCAATTGGATTATTCGCCTTTGTTCTTCGATAATGGCTTCCATTGTTTTCTTCTCTTCATCAAATACCCCCTTATCTTCATGTTCAGAAATAGTTCCTGCTGTTATATTAGAGGTAGATTGTGACGTGACGTTTGTCTCTGGTGCACTATTAGGCATGGAATTGCTACATTCTTTTAATAACTCTTTAAGTTGCTTCCAATCTGGCTGAATAGGTTGATTTTCTGTCATACGTGTTTTATTTTATTATATTAAAGTGTATATATTTAGAAAAATCTTATAGGTCAATAGTATGAAGTTGTTTAATGCTTTAATTTTAATATATCTACTTTTCTCTTTACCAGTAGGACTATACGCAGAGGATATCCTCGTTTTAACTGAGACAAAATCAGTGTCAGGTGAGACAGTCCGTTTATGCAAGGAAGTATATCGGTCGGGAAATGGGCAACTTTTATATCCGCAATTCTTCATGACTGTACCTGGCAAAAGTGTATTAGATATGTTTCCTCTATCCAATGAAAGCCAAAATCAATATGTTTTATTTACATTATCCATGAGTGGATTATTACAAAATAAATATAATGATGGTTTTTACTATATACATTTAGAAAATGGGATAACCAGAGATATAAAATATTTTTTAACTCACCCTGATTGGCAGATTATTAAAGTATATCCTTATAAGAAAGGAGAGCAGTTACATTTTATTGTATTTGAGGGAAAAGAATCTGAACACATATCACTTGGTAGGGCTCTTTTATTCGACTTAGAGGATGACAAGTTTATACAAACTTATGATTCCGAGATTCCATTACCTTTCGACCCAGATAAAATATGTCCTTTAGGGGATAGTGGGATGTATATAGTCGGGAAATCGGGATACTTAGGAATTCCGCAATTTTGCATCGTTGACACGTTTCTGAAAATGAGTCGCCCTTTAGTATTGGATGAATTACAAAAGGAATATTCGATATATGACATCGCCTTCTTTGAAAATCAATTTTTAGTGATGTTGCTTTCATTTTGGGATGATAGTGAACAAAGTGGCAAGAAAAGTGAGGTGTATGTAATAGATACAAAATCATGGTCTTGTATCACAGAACCTATGTCCCTTTTAGGAGCAGGGACAACTAACAAATCCAACATATTTGTATCGAATGGAGGTTTCTGGATTAGCACCGAATCTCCTGAAGATGGGTTTGGCTATTTAACATTCGCAAGATGGAATCCCGTTGACGGTTGGAATAAAGAGTTGGAGTACTCGTTTAGTGGGGTAGAATATGGTTGGATTGTGAGTATTCAACCCCAAAAAGAGATGGCTGGTGTCGCATTTGGTAACCGCATCGAACTCATGGGCAAACCATTCCAAA
>JAIWNQ010000246.1 GCA_020216745.1 Candidatus Hydrogenedens sp. | reverse complement strand
AATCTTGGGTCGGGAAGTTAGATAAACAGGTTACCTATTTGGGATGGTTATCTGACAATAGGCTTATCATTGGCAGTGGCGGAAAATTATATTATCTTGACATTACCGACCTATCTATAAAAGAATGGCTTACTATAAATTCAGGATGGGTCTCTAATATTTTACCTCTTCCCTCAAACATAGAATTGCCAACACCCATCGATGAAAACAAAATATCAATAGAAAAAATACAATTTCAGGAAAGTCTTGCAGGGAAAGAAACTCGAGCAGTCCTACTAAACGAAAACAGCCCTAACCCTATATCCTGGTCTGTGTCTTTCTTAAGTAACCCAGTAAAGTGGTTAAGTTGGTACCAAGAACATGGGTTAAATAATGATATTTTATATCTTACCGTGATTCCTTATCATCAGGATTGGAAAGATCTATCAGCATGGCTTCGTATTGAACCTATATTAAGCGAAACTGCAAATAATGACGTTTTACAACCAACAACGAAATATCTCCATGTCGTTTTGAATAAAAAAATTGCAAATCCCCGTAAAGTATTATGGATATGGGGACAGAACATTTCTGATTCTTTCCGTGATAGTAAAGACCCACGAGGCTTGAAAGCGTTAGGTGATTTATTGGCAGGACTTCCGTTCCAGTTTGAGCATGAGGAGATGTCAGAACCTTCTATTCAAAACTTACTGCCCTATTTTCAAATCGCTGTTATCGAGGCAATAGCAATTGCAAATGGCGTTATTACCATAAAGGATATGTTAAACTATGTGTCGGATGGAGGCAATGTATTGCTTCTTGGCGATTATTGGCCTCAAGGTGACCCTCACTTCTTTAATTATTGGCTATCGAGTATAAATGCTTATTACAATCCTAAGCAACGGGTCGATGGTGTATTCCCTGTAGAAACAAATGATATACTTACCTCATGCTGGAAAGACTTTTCCATCACTGGTGGTGGTACTCTCAAATGCATTCCTATAACAAAAACGATATTCCCTTCTACAAATCATGATATAAAAAATATGAAACAAGTAGCATTTCTCACCAGAAGTTATGGCTATGGGAAAATAGCCATTTTAGCGGGAAGAACACCTATTAATACCCAAAACCTTGTTAACCCCTTGAATAGAGTATTTGCATTACAATTATTTCAGTGGCTATCCCAAGCCGATACGAACTATGCTGACGTTGATGGCGATGGATTAGAAGACTTACTTGAAGACCGAAATCAAAACGGTGTGTACGACATAGGTGAAACACATCCTTTAAAATGCGATACGGACAGAGATGGCATTCCTGATGGTCTGGAAGACCTTAACCATAATGGTATTTGGGACACCGATGAGACGGATCCAACCTGTGAAGATAGCGATGGGGATAATATCTGGGATGGGGCTGATGTGCAGGTTATCCTTGCACCCAATAAGGTCATCATTTCTCGTTTAGACCCTGCTAATGCTCCTGCGGAAGGAGGTAATCTTATCTTCATTCAAGGGAGAAATTTTTCGACTGATACACAGTTTTGTTTTGGTACCCGACCTTCACCACTCGTTCGTATTTTGTCACCTGAATTTGCAATGGCTGTAGCACCCGAATACCCTATTAATAGAGGTGGCAAAACCTTTGTCTATGCAATCCGAGGCTCAGACCAAACAACTATGAGCCCTAAAAAACCATTTATATATGAACCAAAAAATGAAGTCATTGTTTCTATGTCTTCAATAACAGATGAGAAAACCAACAACGTTATTTATGGAGGTGTTAGGTTTGAAATCATACCTCCTTCGAAGAAATATCTTCAACGGGTAAACATCTTATTGCGAATTAGCAAGACATCGTCACCTCAAATTAAACCAATAACTAAAGATAAAAATTGTAACATCACATTAAACAGAATTAAGGATGATTGGTGTTTACTAAAAGTTGAAATAAAAAAAGAGAGATTAATGCGTAACCCAATAATCTTTGATATTTATACCTCTGAACAGATAGAGTCTGAAGAACCTGTAAAACAGTTTAAGCCAGAAATTATCAAGATATGGGCTGAAACCCTATTCAATGGAAAGTTTATTGTAAAATTTGAGGATAAAACATTAGTTCCACAGGAATAACTGTCCTATTTCAACACATTATAGGTCTCGTTAATAAAACATTGTAATTTGTTAATTGCTTATTAAAAGTTGTAATTTAATATAAAGGTTTAAGGAATCTTAATAATTTTTTAAAAGGAATCAAAAAATGAACAGACGTACTTTTTTAAAATGTACACTATCAGCACCACTTATTATTAAATCCTCTGTCTTAGGTGCTCAAGGAACACCGCCTCCTTCGGAACAAGTAACGATTGGTGTTATTGGTCTCGGAGGTCGGTCTAATGAATTAATAAAGACCCTTTTCCAAATTCCAACAGCACGTATCATATCTGCATGTGATTGTTTTCAACCTCGTTTAGATTCCGCAATGAAGGCAGTTGGTGAGAAGAATGGATGGCATGCATATACCCATCCAATAGAAATGTTGGATAAAGAAAAATTGGATGCGGTCATTGTACCAACTACGACCCATTCCCGTGCATGGATTTGTGCTCATGCTTTAATTCGTGGTATCGATACATATATAGAGAAACCGATGGCTCTTACAGTAGAAGAAGGAAGGGCACTTGTAAAGTTGGCTCGAAAACATAAAAGAGTAACACAGGTCGGAACCCAACAACGTTCCATCCCACTAAACAACTGGGCAAGCGACCTGGTTAAAAATGGTGCAATAGGTAAAGTGAAAAAAGTTATCTCTGCTAATTTCGTCAGTCCACTTCGCTGGGATGAAAATACACAGTATCCAGATTCGCCATATACAAATCAACCGTGGTGGGATTTGTGGACAAATCAGGCTGTATTCCGTCCGTACCACGAACAAATACATCGGGGTTGGGCAAAATGGTGGGATTATGATGGAGGCGGAGTCTCGTTTGGTGTTACGGGTTGGGGAGCACATGCCTATGACCAGATTCAGCGAGGATTAGGAACAGACCTTACAGGTCCTGTAGAGGTCATTTTAGAAGAACAAGTAGAAAATAAGCCAGCAGGTTTGTTTGAACAACGCGAAATTAAGCCAGAAGAAACTGGTGCTCCTTACTATCCAATGACAAAAGATATACAAGGACCAAGAGCCAAGGTGCGGATGCGATATGAAAATGGTGTGGAATTAGAACTCTATTACGATTCAGACCGAGGCCCTGGATTGGGCTGTATCTTTGTAGGAGAAAACGGTAGTATTGAGATTAACCGCGATGCAGTATCTTCGGACCCACCAGAAATTTTACAAAGACCTGATAGACCCGAAAAACTCTCTGTTCCAGAAACACAACCCCATCTTGAAGAATTTGTTCAATGTGTTAAAACACGCAAGATGTGTAATACAGATGTAGAAATAGGACACCGTAGTAATACAATTTGTATTTTAGTGAATATTGTCCGTGATTTAGGCAAAGTTGGCGAAGTCTTAAAATGGAATCCCGAAAAAGAAAAATTCATAAACTGTAAGGAAGGGAATGCTATGCTGTCCCGACCACGCAGAAAAGGTTACGAATTACCTACATAATTACTAACAGGAGTCGAAATATGAGAAACTATAACGTTTTTAGACTTATACTCTCTATTATTGTCCTTTGTATATATATCCCTTACATGTCGTATGCTAATGATAAAAAAGACGAATTTGTATCTATTTTTGACGGGAAAACCTTAAATGGCTGGGATGGTTTACCAGGCTGGTGGTGGGTAGAAAATGGAGCCATCACAAGCCAAAGTACTCAGGAAAAACCTTGTAAAAACGCCCATTACCTATATTGGACAGGAGGAGAACCCGAAGACTTTATCCTGAAACTTGAATTTCGCTTGGAAAATAACAATTCTGGTATCCAATTTCGTAGCGAAAAGCGACCCGATTATGATATTTGGGGCTATCAGGCAGATATTGACGAGTCTGGCGAGTGGACTGGCTGTCTATTTCAACATGACCGATGGGCTGTCGTAAAACGAGGATATAAAGCATGGATTGACGCCGATGGCAATCGTAAAGAGGAACAATTTAAGGACCCTAAAGAATTACTGTCCGCAGTGAAATTCAAGGATTGGAATGAATATGAAATCAAAGCCATCGGCAACCATATTGAACTTTATATCAATGGCAAACTTATGTGTGAGGTGTTCGACGACGACAAAAAATACTCTCGACGCAAAGGGTTTATTGCCCTTCAAATGCATCCAGGACCACCTATGAAAGTTCAATTCCGTAACATTAGAATAAAAATAATAAAATAACCATTACTAAACATTCATTATTTTCGGTTCTTATCTTTTGTAAAATATTCACTCACAAACATGTATGGAAAATGTATCCGTGGTACACTGTCTACCATTAATACATCTCTCCCGTCTATATTTTGCATTGAACCTATCTGACTCATTTGCCATATTCTACCAGCAAGGGGAATTACGCTCCTGACAAAATATAGATAGGTATGGACATACTATTTTTGCCAAGGAATCCAAATATATTTTTTTATTCATAAATAGGGATGCTTGTGCTATTATTTTGTAGTCAAAATCCTTTTTGTAACAGCAAGGATATAAGCAAAGGTTTTGCTATTTTTTATTTGGGTTGGTTATTTAAACCATGGTTTTAGGTCAATCTTTGTAAAAGGTCGGCGTGTAGCAGTTACTGGTGGATTATTCCCTGCATTTGATACATAGGCGACCTGGTTTTTAGGGTCAAATACGAAAGAGTGTAGTGTGTCGTCTCCAAACACAGGTCCATTGGCAAGCATGTCGATTGCTTTGCGGATGTCCACAGACTTTTCTGTTTTGGTGATTTGTTTTCCGAGCCAATCATAACGTTGAAATGAGTCCTGACTTTTCAGCAAAGGAAGAATAAGTTTTAGTTGTTCCCAGTTTTCAACTTTAATATTAAATTCTGGACCGTAATGCTTTGCCAAATCCAGTAAACCATCTTTATTAATTGGATGGTTTGTTCTACGCACCGCATCTATAATACTCCAATGCAAGGTTTCTTCTGATTCTTTAGGGTCGTTATCGGTGTAAACGACGACACGTTTAGCATCGACTTCTAATGCTCTTGCGGAAGGGATTTTTCCATCACCAACGATGAAATTCCAACCTGATGTTTGTGGTCCTTTAACAAGGACATTAACTGCAGAATCTAAATCTTCTTGTTCTAATACACGACGCATCGTTACCAGCAATGGCATTCCATCAAAGGTGGCATTCGGGCTGGGCAGTGTCATTTCACCAATGGTTATACCGTTAGAACTCATACCACTTACACTACCAATTGCTCCTGCCCAGGTCATCATCATGTATGGTTTTTTGCCTTTGGGACGCCAGACAATAATAACAGCGTCATCCTGAACGTCGGCATTAATAGTCCAATCTAAATTCCTCCCATGAATAAGTCTACCATCCGTGGTCCATCTCCCCCAGCACGCAAAATTGGAGCAACTATTGGGCATGCTCGGCGGTTTATCTGGTGGAAAGTGTAATATTTCAGGCACTGCTGAACCTAACAGAACCTCCTCATAGGTAATATCTTTTTTCCCCGCTGATTGCACACCTTCATAGATTCCCTGCACTTCCTCAAGGTATTCTGCAGGGATGTGCTTTGCCATTCGTTTTGACTGTTCATAAGCATATTCTTTTGTGTAGTTTCTATTCCATAATGCCTTTACAAAATATCCTTTTTTCATTATGTTCTCTATTCTATCTGCAAGCAACTTGCCCTGTTGGAAGCCCATCTCTTTGTATGTACCTTCCAATACACAAAGGAGGTGTTCCCCTATCTGATATAGTTTCCCTTTACCTTCAGTGACTAAAAGTTTTACTTCTGGATTTTCGATAATCTCAGGATGGTACCATTGTGCTTCCTCAGAGGCTGGCTGTGTATCTTGAGCCAATATATGGAATTGACACAGACATACAAACAGTAAAGACAACGCAACATAAGGAAGATAATGGAGATGGATAGTTTTGTTCATTGGTTTAGCTCCTATATTGAAGATATACTTTATAACATATTTGTTAAGACTAAAAAAACTATTTCTTTGTTTCAAAAATTTTGATTCTAAAAATCCATTTGTCAATCCAGACGAAATCTCTGAATAGAACTACTTGAAATTAAGGGCACCTTTAGCACTCCCGCAAAATAATAGAAAAGGCAAAGGGAATATCACTGTCCTTGTTGATAGGATGGGAGAAATGATACGGATGAGATGAATGGAATAAACAAAATAAGTGAACTATATGAATATATACAGCAAAAGAGATAAATGTTATACATGGGACAAATATGTTTGCAAAGACTTAAATCATTTGTTCCTATGGGAATATTCAAAAAATTTTGACTGTTAACTAAAATGTAACCCAAATATGAAATATCCGGCACAGGATATAACAAGGGAGCAAAAAAAATGATAGATACGCCAAATTCGATATTAAAAAATGATTGTGATGCTCAGCATTCGTTAGATAACAGTGAGACTGCAATTCACGAGTTTGTGAATAAGGAATATGCGTATGGATGGGTTACACCTGTTGAGGCAGAGCCTTTCCCGATAGGGCTGAATGAAGATATAATACGGAAAATATCTGAGAGGAAGGAGGAGCCAGAGTGGATGACAGAATGGCGTTTAAATGCATATAGGGTATGGTTAGAGATGAAGGAGCCTAAATGGGCTTTTGTAAAATTTAAGACTCCTGACTTCCAAAAGATTCGTTACTATTCAGCACCAAAGATGAAGAAGAACCCAAAATCTATCGAAGATGTAGAACCTGAGATTTTACGTACCTTTGAGAAGTTGGGAATTCCTCTGGAAGAACAGAAACGGCTTGTAGGTGTTGCGGTGGATGCTGTTTTTGATAGTATCTCAGTTGCAACTACCCATCAGGAGATATTAGGTCGATTTGGTATCATTTTTTGCTCTATGTCCGAAGCGATACGGAAGTATCCAGAATTAGTAAGGGAGTATTTAGGTTCTGTTGTTCCTCCGAGTGATAATTTTTATTCCGCATTAAATTCCGCTGTGTTTAGTGACGGTTCTTTTGTGTATATCCCCAAAGGGGTTCGATGTCCTATGGATTTATCGACCTATTTTCGGATTAATTCGGGTCAGACAGGTCAATTTGAAAGGACATTGATAATAGCGGATGAGGGAGCAGAGGTCAGTTATTTAGAGGGTTGTACCGCACCGATTCGTGATGAAAACCAGCTTCATGCTGCGGTTGTTGAATTGATAGCTCATAAAGATGCCACCATTCGTTATTCTACGGTTCAGAATTGGTATGCTGGTGATGAGGAGGGTCGGGGAGGTATTTTTAATTTTGTTACGAAACGTGGCAAATGTGTTGGTGCGAATTCACGGATTTCATGGACTCAGGTTGAAACGGGTTCCGCCATAACATGGAAATATCCGAGTTGTATCTTACAGGGAGATAATTCTACGGGTGAGTTTTATTCGGTTGCATTGACGCGGAATAAACAACAAGCGGATACAGGCACGAAAATGATACATATTGGGAAAAATACACGGAGTACTATTATTAGCAAAACAATTTCGGCTGGCATGAGTCAGAATACGTATCGTGGAATGGTTCGTGTTATGCCAAAGGCTGAAAATGCAAGGAATTATACTCAATGCGATTCATTATTGATTGGTAGCCGATGTGGAGCGCATACATTCCCTCATATTGATGTGCGGAATCCTTCCGCATCGGTAGAACATGAGGCTACTACATCGAAAATTAATGAGGACCAACTGTTTTACTGCCGTGCACGAGGGATTCGCCCAGAAAATGCGATATCTCTTGTGGTTAACGGTTTTTGCAAAGAAGTTTTTGAACATTTACCTATGGAATTTGCAGTTGAAGCAACACGATTATTAAGCATTAGTTTAGAAGGAAGCGTAGGATGAACTTACTTGAAATCAAAAAATTGAAGGTGTCCGTAGAAGGACAACTAATTTTAAAAGGGATAGACCTGACTATTGGTTCAGGAGAAACCCATGCTATTATGGGTCCAAATGGTTCAGGGAAAAGTACCCTTGCCCAAGTGCTTACTGGTAATGAAAATTATGAGGTAGACCCAGAAAGCAAGATTTTATTTTTTGGTGAGGACATAACATCCACACCACCAGAAGAAAGGGCACGTCGTGGTATCTTTACTGCGTTTCAGTACCCAGTTGAAATACCTGGATTATCGAATACAGAGTTTTTACATACCGCTTTAAATGAGGTTCGCGAGTGGAGACATTTGTCAAGTTTAGATATCTGGGATTTTGAAAAAATCTTAAAGGAAAAGATGAAGGAAATTGGTTTAGACCCAACTTTTTCAGATAGATCTGTAAATGAAGGGTTCTCTGGTGGTGAAAAGAAACGGAATGAGATTGTTCAAATGGCAATATTAGAACCGATATTAGCCATACTTGATGAAACGGACTCTGGTTTAGATATTGATGCCTTAAAATCTGTGGCTGAGGGTGTTAATCGTATGAGAAATCCGAAACGCTCATTCATTATTATTACCCATTATCAACGGTTACTAAACTACATTAAACCTGACTTTGTGCATGTGTTGTATAAGGGGAAAATTGTTAAATCTGGGGATTATACACTTGCATTAGAACTTGAACAAAAAGGTTATGATTGGCTGAAGACAGATTCTGAACAGGAATTATCAATTGCGAAAGCATGATAGGAATATCTGATATGGAAAAAATGCATATTATTGATGAAAGGAAGTTAAATTTATTAGAGATTATCCCTTATACAAAAAATGGTCATGTCATACCTGATTGGTGGAAAGATATTACTTTAGACGGTAAGAATGCCTTTAAACTTTTACCTATTCCACATTCAAAAATGGAGGGCTGGCGGGAAACAAACCTCTCACCATTTTTCAATCCGCAACGGAAATGGACTGTAGATATAAAGAAACAGGCTCACAGAGAACATATACCAGAAATAATTAACAAATATTTTTCCACCCATATTCTTTGGGAAAATGGTGTTGTTACAACGGATAAAAATTCAATAGATTTGCCAGATAAGATAATAGTTTCTGACTTTAAAAAGATATTGGCGTCAGAACATGAAGAACTTCTTAAAAGCAATTTAGAACGAGACAAAGAGCCTCAGCATATATTTGAGGCTTTATCGGAGATGTTATTTCATAACGGCATTTTCATTTATTTACCCAAGGGTATTGTTATTGATGAGCCCATGAACGTCTATATCATGAGTTCTGCTGACAGACAGGACACAATTGATATTCCCTGGGTGCTTATTATTCTTGACGATAATGCTCAAGCTTCAATAACATTAAATTATATAACGCATAATACGGAAAGTGCCTCTGTATGGGTAAATGCAAAAACGAAGATCGTTTTAGGTAAAAATGCACATCTTAACGTTTTGGAAAATATTCAGGGAACAGAAAAGACTTTACGATTCCATTCCATTTCAGCAAGCTTAGATAAGGATAGTTCCCTAAGTTACAATTCACTCCATCTTTCAGGGCGATTTCTTCGTTCAGAAATCAATGCGGAGATTCAAGGAGAAAATGTTCAATGTCATATCAACGGTTTAACCTTGAACGAAAAGAATCACTTTTCTGAAACACAACAACAAATCCAACATTTAAAAGGGCAAAGCGTTAGCCGAATTCACTGGCGTGGATTAGGGAGAGAACAAAGTAAAACGGTGTATCGCGGAAAAATTTATATTGCCCCTGATGCACAAAAGTCCGATTCTATCCAACAGTTCAAAGGGCTATCTCTCTCAGATGGTGCAGTAATTGATGCTAAACCGCAATTGGAAATTTATGCGGATGATGTTCGATGTACACATGGTGCTACAGTTGGACCTCCTTCAGCGGAATTGATTTATTATTTTCAATCAAGGGGGATACCTCCAGTGAAAGCGAGGTCTCT
>JAIWNQ010000245.1 GCA_020216745.1 Candidatus Hydrogenedens sp. | reverse complement strand
TCTTGTTCGTGGTTTTGCAAATCAGGTATTGGCTGATATTCCATTTCCAAACACAAAGGAATTCATTAGTCATTATTTAATTATGAGCTTGTAAGGATTTTTATATATGAGCCTTGCAGAGGAAAAAACTCAGAAGTCACTTCGTCTACGGGCGGAGATATTGGCTCGTAGGCTTGGACTGGAAAGCATTCGTAGCCAATTTCCTATATTAGAAACAATGGTTCATGGTAAACCTTTAATTTATCTCGACAATGCGGCAACCACTCAAAAACCCCAAAATGTAATTGATACTATCACGCGATATTACTTGAAAGAGAACGCTAATGTGCATCGAGGGATACATTACTTAAGTGAGAAAATCACAGACAAGTATGAGGAAGTGCGTTCTAAGGTTGCACGATTTATAAATGCAAAGGTTGATTGTGAAATTGTATTTACCAAAGGGACAACCGAATCTATAAACTTAATTGCTCAATCCTATGCTCGCCCTCGATTAACGCCTGATGATGAAATATTAATTACTGAAATGGAACATCATTCGAATATGATTCCATGGCAGGTGGTATCACGACAGACTGGGGCAAAATTGAAATATATTCCTATTACAGAGGAAGGGTATTTAGATTTAAGTCGTCTTGATGAACTTCTAACGTCTAAAACAAAGATTGTCTCTGTAACACATGTTTCAAATGTTTTAGGGACGATAAATCCTATTCGTGAGATTGCTCAGAAGGCTCATGACGTTGGTGCTGTATTTATTGTTGATGGTGCTCAAAGTATAGCTCACATGCCGATTGATGTTCAGGATTTGGGTTGCGACTTTTTTGCCTGTTCCGCTCATAAATTTTATGGACCTACGGGGATAGGGATTCTTTATGGGAGAGCACCACTATTAGAACGTATGGAACCGTACCAAACAGGTGGTAGCATGATATTGAATGTCACTTTGGAAAATACAATCTATGCACATTCCCCACAAAAATTTGAGGCAGGAACGCCTAATATCGAGGGAGTCATTGGTTTAGGTTCCGCTATCGATTTTTTGCAATCTATCGGCATGCAGAAAATATTTGATTATGAGGAAGTATTAATACAATACGCAATGAGAACGATAGATGAAATTCCAGGTGTTCGTATATTGGGTCCCAAAGAACATCACACTGGTGTTATATCGTTTATAATGGATTCTGCACATCCACATGATATAGGACAGATTCTTGATGAGGAAGGAATTGCTATTCGTGCGGGGCATCATTGTGCTCAACCTATTATGGAACGTTATGGAGTATCGAGTACAGCACGTGCTTCTTTTGCAGTTTATAACGTAATAGATGAGATAGACGCCCTGATAAAAGCGATATACAAAATTAAGGAAATATTCGAATGAGTTCTGCCTCTAAGATACTTTATGAAAAACTTCTTTTAGACCATGCAAAAAATCCACGAAATTTTGGTGTCCCTGATGATTATGACAAAAAATTAGAGGGTTTTAATCCCTTATGTGGAGACCATTACACCTTCTATTTAAAATTGGATGGTGATGTAATTCGTGAAATCTACTTTACTGGTCAAGGTTGTGCTATCTCTAAAGCATCTGCCTCATTACTCACGACATTCCTTGAAAAACAACCTGTAAACGAAGCGGTAAGCATCATTCGCGATTTTTTAGAATTGCTACGTTCTTCTCCACAAACACCTGTGGATGAAACGAAATGGGGAAAATTAGTAGCTATCACTGGTGTCCGTGAATTTCCAATCCGAATTAAGTGCGCCTCCTTATCATGGCACTCTATCTTAGCACTTTTAGAAGGAGAGGAAACCAAACCTGTATCGACGGAGTAGTTAAAGGTATATATATCTTATCAAAGAACGAAGGTGCTATTATTCGAGTTTATTGCTTATAGTCTGGTATAATCTAATTTTCCTTTTTTATTTTTTAATTTTTCAAAACAAGGTATTAACCTCATTATGGAAAATGAACCAAATCCAACATGTATAAAAGATTATTCGACTCTTCTTGAGCGGATGAAGAAGAGATTAATAGGCATACTTCCTGAGTTTGAAATTGAGTTAAAGGCACAGTATGCATATGAGATACTTAAATTGAAAGAGGAGAAGAATGCAGTTATTTTGGGACACAATTATATGGAACCTGCCCTATATCATTCTATCCCTGACCATGTCGGCGATTCTCTGTATCTTTCTATCGTAGCAAGCAAAACAGAAGCAGATATTATTGTATTTTGTGGTGTATGGTTTATGGGCGAGACGGCAAAGATATTAAACCCGACCAAGACGGTTCTCGTTCCGTCTCGTGAGGCAGGTTGTTCGTTAGCAGAAGGGATTAGCCGAGAGGATATTATCCAGTTAAAACAGAAGTTTCCGTCGGTTCCAATTGTATCCTATGTCAATACTTATGCGGATACAAAATCGGAATCTGATTATTGTTGCACCTCAGGGAATGCAAGCAGTGTTGTGACCTATATCTTTAAGCAGGGGTACAAGGCTGTTATCTTTGTTCCTGATGAATATCTTGCACGTAATACAGCCAACGAATTAGGTGCAAAGTTCTATCTTCCAGATGAAGTAACTATGAATGATATAGAAACAAGTTCTGAGCCCGTTGTTATTGGGTGGAAAGCAAAATGTGAAGTGCATGAATTGTTTAAGCCAGAAGATGTAGACCATATTCGCCAACAATATCCCGATGTGAAAATATTGGCTCATCCAGAATGTCCACCCGATGTAATAAAGAACGTGGATTATGTCGGAAGTACACAAGGGATGGTCAAGTATGTAAAAGAACATCCTAATGTGAGGTTGGCTTTATTTACTGAATGTGCTATGGGAGATAATATTCAGGCAGAATTCCCTGAGATTAATATTGTTCGGGCATGTAGCCTGCGTTGTAAACACATGAATCTTATTACCCTTGAACAGACATTGGAATCGCTAAAAAAACTTCAATATCAAGTTGAAGTCCCTCCTGATATCATTGCAAAAGCAAGAGTACCCATCCAACGAATGATTGAAATCCGATAACTAAACCATCAAACACAATATCTTATATCCATAGGAATTATAAAAGTTCATAGGAGATATTTATGAGACAAAAATTAGGATTTACTTTGATAGAGTTATTGGTTGCAATCGCTATTATTGGGATATTAGCAGCAATCCTGTTGCCGGCATTAGCCCGGGCAAGAGAGTCCGCTCGTAGAGCCTCCTGTCAGAATAATCTTAAACAATGGGGACTGGTTTTTAAGATGTATTCCGGTGAATCAGCCGGTGGTAAATATCCACCTGTGCCGATGGAGTATACAACAGCTATCGATTGTGACCAAATAGGTTTCCCATCGATGGGCAATAAATCGATTATTGTAGCTGGACCCTCTCCAAAAGCGGTATATCCAGAATATTTAACAGATGTAAATATCCTGATTTCCCATCTGACCCTAAACATACCTCTGAAAACCTTATCAACCCTATTACTCAGCAGACGGATATAACATTTCCCTGTTCACAGAAAGGGCGAGGGATGTGGAACATGCAGGTAAGCTACTATTACTTAGGCTGGGTATTTGACCGTGGAGATACCACAGACCCACAAACAAATCTATCCCTTGTGCCTTTCTTAAACGTTGTTAGTGGTTATGCACCTACACAGATTATTCAAGGGTTATTAGAGGCTGTTTTACCCTTCTTCTTGCAGCATGAAAATGGTAGAGCCGATAAAGATATTGTTATTTCTCAGGCAACTTCAGCATTGACAGGACAACCTCCAATCGGGAATGGTGGTAGTAACATAATCTACCGTCTCAGAGAAGGTATTGAGCGGTTCTTGATTACGGATATCAACAACCCTGCGTCCAGTGCAAAAGCACAAAGCAATATGTGGGTTATGATGGATAAACTTACATCCGACCCTTCTTTATATAACCATATACCTGGAGGTTCAAATGTGCTTTTCTTTGATGGGCATGTCGAATTTTTAAGATACCAGGAAAATGGACCGGCACCTATTAATAGGGGGGTGGCGACCGTAACAAATGCACTCGAAAAAATTGATTTTAGTCAATTCTAATATCCCGCAATAAATTGCCGAATTTCAATAAAATATCTTGGTTTTTTAATGGTCATTCTTACCATTTAAGTTACCGATTTGAATTATATGACAAAATATGCTAAAGGGGTTGAATACATAGTAGAATTCTAATCTAAATAGATGAAGGGTTGGATGTGGCAAATAATATTAGCAATATTATTGTAATTATATATATTAACCTATAATCATTCCTTTAATTTGCATTTTATTGAATTTAAATGGTATAATAATGTTATAAAAACCAGCGGAGGTTTAATTAACCTTCTTAACTTTTAACTGCTAATAAGCAAAGGAGTATGGTTGTATGAGTAAAAAAGGTTTCACATTAATTGAATTATTAGTCGTCATAGCCATTATTGGTATTCTTGCTGCGATATTACTTCCCGCTCTGGCACGGGCACGAGAAGCAGCAAGACGTTCCAGTTGCCAGAATAATCTTAAGCAATGGGGATTGGTCTTCAAAATGTATTCCAATGAAGCCAAGGGCGAAAGATTTCCACCATTGCAGACTTACAATCCAATAACCAACGATGACGCATTGGCTGCAGGTCCGCAGGTTAGCACGCTTTATCCGGAATATTTAACAGACCCCTATATTATTATTTGTCCTTCAGATGCACAAGCTGCGGATACAAAGAGAAGAATTGAGGAGAATAATGGTGATTTAGTTCGTATCAGTGATGAAGTTGACGCGAGTTATGCTTACTTTGGTTGGGTGTTTGACAATCTAAAGCCATCTGCTCCAGCAAGCAGTTTTACTATTGTTGGTATACTTGCAGCATTAGGTGGTGGTAGTTTTGATTCAAGTGTCCCTGCTCCTATTCAATTAGGTGCAGCATTAGATGGACTTTATAATGCAAATACAGCATTAGTAAGTGCTTTCGTCGGTGGTTCAGACCCAACTGCTTTAATGAAAGTGATGGACCAGGATTCGCAATTACCATCTACGTGGGCAGGTTATGGTAATGGTGGTGGAAATACTATATATCGTTTGCGTGAAGGTATTGAGCGTTTCCTTATCACAGATATTAACAATCCCGCATCAAGTAACAATGCTCAAAGTAGTGTTTGGATTATGTTAGATACGTTTGCCAATGCAAATGCCTCAGAAGCACTATTCAATCATATTCCAGGTGGTTGTAATGTGCTTTATATGGATGGACATGTTGAGTTTATTCGTTACATTGCGGACCCAAATCCAACGGACACCGATGTCCCTGGGACACCGCCTGTTATTTCTACAATCGGAAATCTTGTAGCTGCCTTTTAATTTTGAATTACCTCCGTAAGGTTTTTACTCGTGCAGTTTTTGCAAACTGCACGAGTTTTTTGTTAGACTAATTCCCTGTTTAACTTTATAATCAAACAATTAACCTCTAACATAAGGATTTATCTTATGAAGAAAAAAGGTTTTACGCTCATCGAATTGCTGGTGGTAATTGCTATCATCGGCATCCTCGCGGCAATTTTATTGCCAGCACTCGCTCGTGCTCGTGAAGCAGCACGTCGTTCAAGTTGTCAGAACAACCTGAAACAATGGGGATTGGTCTACAAAATGTATGCCAATGAAACCAAAGGTGAAAGATATCCTCCATTACAAACTTATAACCCATTAGAGAATGATGATGCTATTGCAGCAGGTCCACAGGTAAGTACTCTATATCCTGAATATCTTACAGACCCATATATCATTATTTGTCCATCTGACCCCAGTGCATCGAATATGAGAAGGAGACTTGAAGAACATGAGGGTAACTTAATAGAACTTTCGGATTATATTGATGAAAGTTACGCTTATTTTGGTTGGGTATTTGATAAATTAAAGCCATCTGCACCTGCTAACCAATTTACCATTGTAGGTATATTGATTTCATTGTTAGGTGGTGCGTTTGATACCAGTCAGCCTGTTCCTATCCAATTAGGCGCAGCATTAGATGGATTATATAATGCAAATACAGCATTAGTAACCGCCTATGTTAGTGGTTCTGACCCAACTGCTTTAATGAAAGTAATGGACCAGGATTCACAATTACCATCTAGCTGGGCAGGCTATGGTAATGGTGGTGGAAATACCATATACCGCTTGCGTGAAGGTATTGAACGCTTTCTCATTACTGATATTAATAATCCAGCGGCAAGTAACAATGCACAAAGTTCTATATGGATTATGATGGATACCTTCTCTGCAGGTGGAGTTGCTGGTGATTTGTTCAATCATATTCCAGGTGGTTGTAATGTGCTTTACATGGATGGTCATGTTGAATTTATTAGATACGTAGCTACAAATAATCTTGTTGCGGATCCAACTGGTACAAGTGTTAATGGGACGGAGCCTATTGTCGCAACAGTGGCAAATATGGTGTCTGTAATAGCAGCTGGTTCACAATAACTGAAATAATTGTTTATTATATAAAGAATTCGTGCAGTTTGAATAAACTGCACGAATTTTATTTTAAATATTGAAAAAAATAATATATAATATAAGGATAGTCAATATTTATTAAACTACTATTATAAGGATTTGTCCTATGAAGAAAAGAGGTTTCACTCTCATCGAACTGTTAGTAGTCATCGCAATCATCGGTATCCTTGCGGCAATTTTATTGCCAGCACTTGCTCGCGCCCGTGAAGCGGCTCGTCGTTCATCTTGTCAGAATAATTTAAAGCAATGGGGATTGGTCTTCAAGATGTATGCAAATGAAAGTAAAGGAGAACGCTATCCACCAATGCAGACTTTCAACCCAGCAACTTTTGAACAAGCCTTTGCTGTAGGTCCTCAAGTTAATTTGATTTATCCAGAATATTTAACAGACCCTTATATAATTATTTGTCCTTCCGATGCGGGTGCAAGTGAACACAGAAAACGTATTGAGGACCACAATGGAAATTTAGTCGAAATATCAGAAGATATTGATGCGAGTTATGCTTACTTTGGTTGGGTCTTTGATAACTTTAAAGCCATTGCATCTTTAACTTATTTTAACCTTACTGCTCTTTTACTAACTGCAGGTGGAGCGAACTTTGACCCGCTTGTTCCTACACCGATTCAATTTCTTGCTTCATTGGATGCATTAGCAACTGATTTTGGAGATGAAGTCGGCAAATACATCAACAAGACAGACCCAACCGCATTAATGAGGGTAATGGACCATGACTCAGTTTTAAAAGACCCGTGGCTTGGTTATGGTAACGGTGGCGGAAATATTGTATACCGTCTAAGAGAAGGTATCGAACGGTTCCTTATAACAGATGTTAACAATCCAGCGAGTTCGAGTGCTGCACAAAGCAATGTCTGGATTATGTTAGACACATTTGCAACGCCGGCCGCAAAGGAGGCGGTATTTAACCATATTCCAGGTGGTTGTAATGTATTATATATGGACGGGCATGTAGAATTTATTCGCTACACCCCTGATCCTGACCTTTATGACCAAAATGTTCCAGGCACTGAACCTGTAGTTGGTGTTGTTGCAAATCTTATAACCGCACTTCTCGGCAGTATGTAATCAAATCGCAATCAAAAAATATTAACTCTTGATAATATAAAGATTTATTTATCCTATTATACACAAGCCATCCACCCCAGATGGCTTGTTGTTATATTTCATATTTCCTCTACCCTTAACAGTTGCATGCTAGCTTATAACCCTATATGTTATGTAGTTACAGATTGTGAGGGATGTTATAGTAAATATCAAAGGATAAGAAAAGGAATAAAACAGGCAATATTCAGGAATCAAAAATGGGATAGATAATTAAGGATCATCCAAACACCAAGACAACAGTTCAACTGGAAGAGATGATAATAATGGCTCCTGTGAAGCGATTGTGGTTAAGTCACAAACAGTATATTAGTGGAAGCATAGAGAGAAATTAACAGACAGGTCATTTCGTCTCCATCGGTTAAGGGTGGTATTTAATCTGTCGGGGTTGGCGGTAATGTGTTATGTTGTGTGAGGCGTAGTACAGGGCTGGGGATTGATGGTTTAGTGCGGTATCGAAACTATTCATTCCAAATGGGAATCGAGGAAATGTATTTCAGTAATAGACATGGGGTTATTAAGAGGAGATAGATCATCGGCTTATTTGTCCCTATACGCCAAATACCAATGGATTGGTCGAACAGTTTAATGGTGGAATAGTAGATATTCTAAAACAACTTTACTTTACAGGATTACAAAAAGCTTATGGATAGATTAAACCAATATATTCATTGTTATAATTATGTTCATAAACATAGGATATTGCACAACAAAAGCCCAGCAGAGAAACTTCGGGAATGGTATGATAAAAATCCCCTTCCTTTTTAAGCCCTCTTTTAATTTATCAAATTATAATCTGTCGCAACGGGACAATTAACAAAAAGGTAAGATTAGAAACATTATTTCTAATCTTACCTATATTCAAGGTATTAAAATTCTAATCTTAGAATATTAATAAAAAATCAATAGTAGATAGAGATTGTTTTAATCCTCTTCTTCTACCTCTAACTTGACTTTTACCTTTTGGGATGTAAGTTCGTCATTACCCCATACAACTAAATAAAAATCATACTTTTCAACGTTTGGCCGAGTTAAATAAATGGGCGAAGTATCAAATTCACGAGCTGTTATATATTCTTTTTCATCTTTATCATACACATCGATTCTAAATCTTACATTCGGATATGGCTTTGCACCCATAACAATTTTTGAATCATCAATAGCTGATTCAATGGTTATTTTATATATCTTCTTTGAATCTAGCCCTGTTAATTTGAAGATATTATACACGTCACCAATAGCGCTAAATGTCCTTTCGCCACCAACAGACAGTTCAGATGCACTATCATATGTTTCTGGTTTAGCTAAACCAATTACATAGTTTTGAACTATGTCTTTATTTTTATCAGTACCAAGAATTGTATAGCCATAAACTCTGATGTAATAAGTTCCTGCTTTTTCAGCTACCAGCGTATCCCTTGCCTTTAAGTTATAACTACTCAAGTCTTCTGATTCTACCCATTCTAAATTCTCATTGTTTTGATAAAATATATCCACTTGAATACCCATAGCCGGGTTAGGACCATCTTTAAGTATTAACACATATGGTGTGTTGTCACCAGATATAGTAAATGAATACCATTGTGTTTCCCATAGCTTAAGTGTAGCGGTAACATAATCACCACCTATCTCTAACGCAGTAGATTTTTTAGGTGGTTTCATTCCGCCCGATGGGCAACCCATAAGAAGGAAACAAAAAGAAACACACACCAAAATTGTTACAAACATTGAATATCTTTTTAATGTAAACATAGACTTTCTCCTTTACGTAATAGGTTAATGTTGAGATTAAAATTTGATGATTAAATTTACTCTTTCCTCAAAATGCACTCTTTTTTTATCTATACACCTCCTTTCTTCTTTTTAATGTTTTTATCCATCATACACACTCCCAATCTTAAAAGTTTACCACCTCCTTTCTATTTGCCAAAGTATTGTTTTGAATATAATATATAACGAATAGAAAAGTCAAATTAAAAATATATCTAAGATCTTTGAATAAATTTTGTTTCAAGTTGGTATTTTAGAGATAAATTATAAAGAAAGAGAAGGGAAAAAGATAAAATGAAACGAGAGGGGAGAAGTATATATATATTACAGAAGTAGGTAAACAATCACCCAATTAAGGAAACCCATCTATGAAGAAAGGACAACGAGGTATGATGAAAGGAATGGAACAGACGAGTTTTTTAGATTATGAACTATCCACACAGAAGCCGACCCGGCGTAGGGAATTTTTGAGACAGATGCAAGAGCTCATTCCGTGGAACGAGTTGGAACAGAAGTGTATATCTGCGGGGGTATACAAAGCGAACTGGGGCGAGCGAGCCCGCCCATCCTTACCATTTCGGAC
>JAIWNQ010000244.1 GCA_020216745.1 Candidatus Hydrogenedens sp. | reverse complement strand
CGGAGGCAGGTTTGCCAGTAAGCGAATGGTATATCTTGAGTATAATCTCGATGTTCATACTTGTTTTAGGGCTGATACGGATAGGTATCAAAGCGAAGCAGATGCCAACGGATAGAGAATAAGGCTAAATAAGACAAGCTCACGGCTATTTACGGGCAGTCTCTGATAAAGAGCCTGCCCGAATTTATTTGAATTATTTACTCATCAAGAATATATACAAATAAATTTTTTTGCATACTGTTATCTGAAGTAGCAGACCTGTGTGTCTGCCCTGAAGAGTGAATGTATGTAACAGATTTATCCTTGCTACCAAATGGATAGATTGGATGTTAATGGTTATTTTTTTAAGGGAGCAGGGATGCTCCCACTACATTATACCTTTAGAAATAAGTAAATCATAAAGAACATGGAGGAAAGAATTGAAAAAACTCTGTGGTTAAATGTTCTTTCAATCAAGTAATTGAAAATTAAAAAGACACGGGCAGGGGTGTCTGTGCTATCTATAAAATGTCTCGTATGCCATATAATGCCCTTGCGTATAGAATAATCCATACCTCTTTACCATGTAATCAGATAGATATAGAAAAAAGCATTTAAAACCTTGCCCGTATGGCTAATGCACTGCATGGCTAATACTTGAATCGGTCAAGATGTTTTGTCCATTAATTTCTTTCATTTTTTTATTTCTAATTTGCCTTAAGAGTACGTAATTATCTTTCTTAACTACATAGTAATTTTAGCATTTGTGTACTATTTAATTTCGGATATATCATCTCCTTTTTGATTTTCAAATATTGTCTATCTTATTCTTTTTTTATTCTTTGATACTTTTATAACCCTAATTTAAGGATTTTGTCATGAGAAAAGTTTTTGGTTTTTGTGTACTGTTTGTTTCTTTTGTTTTATGTATTGGTTCGGCTGAGGAGGTATGGAAGGCAGGTGTTGCGGTATGTGATATAACACCACCTACGGGTTTATGGTTGGCGGGTTATGCGATGCGTGACCGTCCAGCAGAAGGGACAATACACCCACTATGGGTAAAGGCTTTATCTTTACAGGATTCTCAGGGAAAAACGGTGGTGATTGTTAGCAGTGACATACTTGGTTTCACTGCGGAAATGTCACAAAGGATAAAACAGCATGTAAAAGAAAAGACGGGGTTAGAATCTGGGGATATCCTTTTAAATAGTTCTCATACCCATTCAGGTCCTGTTGTTGGGGATTCACTGATTGCTATGTATAAGATTGCAGATGACACGGAACATTTGAATAAAATTCAACAATACACAGAAGAACTCGAAAAAAAGGTTGTGGATACTATTGTTACTGCAATTGGGCATTTAGAATCTGCAAAGTTATTTATGGGAAGAGGGGTCGTTCGTTTTGCTGTAAATCGTCGTAATAATAAAGAGGCAGAAATCGAAACCACGTATGATTACAAAGGTCCTGTGGACCATTCTGTACCTATACTTGTGGTTAAAAATGCTGGGGATGATAGTATCCGTGCCATTGTGTTTGGTTATGCGTGTCATTCGACAGTTTTATCTGGCTATCAGTGGTGTGGCGATTATCCAGGGTTTGCCCAGATAGAGTTAGAGCAAGCATATCCTATGGCGAAAGCCCTTTTTGTGGCGGGTTGTGGTGCAGATATAAATCCTTTGCCCCGCAGAACAGTCGCCTTAGCACAACAGTATGGGAAAGAACTTGCGGTAGCAGTTACTCATGCTATAGAAGACAACTTACAAGAATTACCTTCATCTCTGAAAACAAGATATGAGACTGTTACACTACCACTGGAAGCACCTTTGTCGAAAGAGGAGCTCCAACAAATAGCCAATGACACAAATAAGGCGGAGTATATTCGCCGTTCTGCTCTCTATTTGTTAAAAGATTTGGAACGGGGAATTCCCTTGAGAACTTCGTATCCCTATCCGATACAGGTATGGAATATCGGTGGATACCCTATAATAGCATTGGGCGGAGAGGTTGTTGTTGATTATGCCATTGCTATAAAACAGCAGTTACAGACAAATGCAATGGTGTTAGGTTATTCCAATGACCTGATGAGTTATATCCCTTCTGCTCGGGTGATTCGTGAAGGAGGCTATGAAGGTGATACTTCACAATTAGAATATAAAATGCCTGCCAAATGGAAAGAAGACATCGAAGAACTCATCCTGAATGCTGTTACACAAATGTGGACTCAAATTAAGTAATCATATTAAGCCTATCACATTTATTGCTGAATAGGATTTTATAAACTATCTGGTTGCTTCTTTTGAAGACGTGCTCACAGAAAGTGAAAAGCCATCATATATTTTATGGGTTTACCATGATTCCATGGGTCTTTGGGAATAGATAGAATATAATCTGGTACAAGTTCTTGCAACTCTTTTGGTCACCGACTATGTTTCAGACGAAACTGTTCTATTGCTATTACGGTCTGAGCTGATTCAGGATTAAGATAGGTCTGAGATACGACATTAAAAATTTGATTTACTTCTGGACAGGTTAATATGCTCTGACAAAATATTTGTGTGTTTAGCTAAATTAATAGGATTTATTATAAATTTATTTTTAGGGACTTTATACATTATGCAAATTTGTTTTTATTTGTTATTCTTGGCTTAAAATATAAGTGATGTATAAATAGAATTTACAAACAGGAGAAGGGTTATGGAAAAGGATAATAAACATAAAGAAAAACGTTTTTCTACTCGCAGAGAATTTTTAAAATCTGCAGGTGTTATGACTGCGGTAGCTGGTACATCTACGGTTAAGAATGCATGGGGTGCTAATGAGACATTAGCATTGTTTGGTGGTAGCCCTGCAGTAACTTATCCGCAAGATGATTCTGCACGCTGGCCTCGTTATGGTAAGGCGGAGGAAGACGCAGTATTAGAATTGGTTCGGAATCCGTCTTACAATCCAATAGATAAATTGGAGGAGGACTGGAAGAATTATATGCAGGTGCCTTATGTAAAGGCGCATTTTAATGGGACAAGTGCATTACTTGCGATGTTTTTTGCTCTTAATTTACCACCTGGCAGTGAGATTATGGTTCCTTCGTATACCTTCTTTGCAACTATTCTTCCGATGCGTTTGTTTGGGTTGGTTCCTGTTTTTGTAGATATTAATCCACAAACACTCAATTTTGATTTAAATGATGCAAAGAAACGGCTAACGCCGAATACGAAGGCTGTTCTTCCAGTTCATTGGATTGGTTTGCCAGCAGATATGGATGACATTAATGACTGGGCGAATGAGAAAGGACTTATTGTTCTTGAAGATTGTGCCCATGCACACGGAGCAAGATTAAAAGGGAAGTTAATGGGCACATGGAGCAGAATGGCTATTTTTAGTTATCAGATGAGCAAGCCTTTACCTGCTATTGAAGGTGGTATGGGTGTTTATCAAAATGCAGATGATTGGGGACGTGCAGTTGCTTTTGGTGATTATAAAGTAACAAATTTGCCAAAGGATAATCCATACACGAAATATTCGGGTTCAGGTTTGGGTGTTAAATTACGAATGCATCCGATGGCAGCAGTACTTGCTCGTTGTCAGTTGATAGGACTGGAAGAACGGAATGAAGCTGGTGTTCGTCAAATTCGGAAGCTAAATGACCAACTTTTAGAATTGGAAGGGCTTTCGGAGCAGACCAGCGGAAGAAAGGATGTAAAACGACTTCATTATCAGTGGAATATGCTGTTTGTTGATGAAAAGAAAACAGGTGTGCCACGAAATCGGCTTGTGGAGGCTTTACGTGCGGAAGGTGTTCATGCTGATGGACTTCATTATACATTACAACATGAATTGCCTGTATACGCAGAAGATGAATGGTGGCATCACAAGCCTGTTATCCCTGAGTTGCCTGGTTCGAAACAGGCAAATGAAACGAATATTGCTCTACCATACTTTACAAAAGAAGTTCCTGAATTGGTTGAGCAATATGTTAAGGCATTTCAAAAAGTTTGGGCCCATCGTAAAGAATTAGTGTGATAGAACCAAAATGCAAAGTATAAAAAGAAGGATAAGAAAAATGAAGTGGATAGGAGTGATAGTTTTTACTTTGTTATGTCTTATGTCAACAATTGCTAACAGTGAAGAAGAATTTTGTCCACCTGTGGCAGTACGTTTGATGAGTTATGGTGCATATCAAGAAAGTGCATGGACACACTTGCCTTCTATAGGGGTAAAATACTTATTCATGGCTGTTCCAACTGCTGACCAAGTTGCAGAAGTGATGAAAAAATTAAATGAGCATAACTTAAAGGTTTTGGTTCTTCGAGGTGAGGCTGATATAACACAAGATAACTGTATCCAGCAATTGGAAGACCAATTTAAAGTGTGTTCACAAATGGGTGTTCATTATCTTTTCCTTTCCGCTAAACGTAAAGAGACCCCAAAAGAGGTTGTATACGAACGATTACGCAAAGCAGGTGATGTGGCTGAGAAATATGATGTGACTTTAGTATTAGAAACGCATCCTGATTTAGGAACTAATGGTGATGTGCAGATTGAGACAATGAAAGCAATTAATCATCCACGGGTACGTGTAAACTTTGATACTGCAAATATTACCTATTACAATCAAAATACAGATGCAGTTACTGAATTAAAAAAGTCTGTCCCGTATGTCGCAACGGTTGAATTTAAAGACCATACGGGAGAGTATGAGACATGGAACTTCCCTCCACTTGGGCAGGGGAAAGTAAACTTTCCCGAAATTGTAAAAATCTTAAAAGAACATCATTATAATGGTCCCATCACTATTGAATTTGAGGGTGTAAAAGGGGTGGAACTAAATGAACAGCAAATTAAAGATGCAATAGAGACTTCCGTAAAATACGTGCATTCTATTGGTTGTTTTAAATAATTAGACCGAAACATATTTTTATAGTAAGGAGTGGATAGCCTGTGAACATAGTTACGAAAAGTTTAGGATATGCAGACTGGATATTAATCCTTTTCTATTTTGTTCTGATGTTAGGGGTTAGCCTTTATTCTTATCGCTATATCCAGCAATTGAAGGATTATTTTAAAGGAGGAAATCGTATTCCGTGGTGGCTTAGTGGGGTTTCCTTCTGGATGACCAGTTTCAGTGTTGCCGCCTTCGTTTTCTATCCATCCCTCTGTTATCGTTATGGCTGGGTCGGTATTACGCTACTGTGGGTAGCGGTGCCTGCTACTATTTTCAGTGCTTACGTGTTTGGTTGGCGTTGGCGTAGACTACGTGTGAATAGTCCAGTCGAGTTTGTAGAAGAACGCTATAACGGGACATTACGTCAAATCCTTGTTTGGCAAGGAGTGCCAGTTAAAATTATTGATGATAGTATGAAACTATTAGCAACGGGTAAGTTCGTCTCCATTATTACGAATATCTCTATTGCCAACTCCATACTTCTCGTAGGTGGTATTATTCTCTTTTGCACTTTTCTTGGTGGGCTTTGGGCAGTTACGATTACTGATTTTATTCAATTCATTGTGTTGGGTGCAGGTTTACTCGTTATTTTGCCATTATCCATATACCACGCTGGTGGTATTACTCACATTTTTGAAAGTGTTCCCAAAGGATTTTTCCACCTTACCAATGATGAATTCCCATGGAGTTATGTTATTCCATTAGTGATACTTTATGCCTTTTCTTGGAGTAGTATTAATTGGTCGTTGATACAACGTTACTATTGTGTGCGTGATGAGAAGGAGGTAAATAAAGTCGGTCTCACTGTGATTATTCTATATATTATTGGTCCTCCACTCATGTTTTTCCCTGCTTTTGCTGGCAAATTAATTGTGCCAGAATTGAAAGATGCTGGTGATATTTATCCAATCTTATGTTCAATGCTTCTACCTGCTGGGATGTTAGGGCTACTTATCTCAGCAATGTTCTCCGCGACAATGTCTACGTTGAGTAGTGATTTTAATGTCTGTGCCAGTGTTATTACGCAAGATGTCTATCGACGGCTAATTCGCCCTTATGCTCAGGAAAAGGAACTGATATGGACAGGGCGTATCAGCACAGTTGTGGTCGGAATTTTAGCCTTAATAGTTGCTTTACTGCTCAGCCGTGGCAAGGCAGAGAATCTATTTCGGGTGATGGTGACTTTGTTCGGTGTAGCCACAGGACCTGTTGCTGTGCCCATGATGTTAGGGATGGTCTCTAAAAGATACACGGCACGTAGTGCCATCTTTGGGTTTTGTATAGGGACACTTGTCGGACTATTGTTCTTGTATATCCAGTTGTGGGCAAAATCGTTCACACTACCTTTTGGGATTGCTTGGGTTGCTGATAAAAAAGAACTTATTCTCTGGGGTTTAACGATGAAGATGGAAATAGCCATGTTCTTAGCAACAACATCCATAACATATGTATGTATGGAACTAATCACGATCCTCGTTCCCGCTTCTATCTCAGAACGGAATAATATTGGCAAATTCTTCCAGAAGATTGAGAATCCTATCGGTAAGTTAGATGAAGATAAAGAAGTTATAGAAGGAAAAGAATATTTTTCACCATATAAAATTGTAGGCACTTGTGGTGTGCTGATAGCTATCGCTCTGTTTATCATTTCCGTAATTTCCACGCAAGGGACAGAACGAATTATTGGTATAACAGTATCTCTCCTATCACTACTTGGTGGGTTCCTTTTCTTCTATTTCAATACCCTCGCCCATTCTAAAAAATAATATCCAAAAACCATTAGATACTTTCTTAATTCAAATATCAACTTTTTCTGTACTTATTTTTCACACAATTACATATATTGTCTTCTCATTAATATACCAGAGTATAACTTTGATAATGATATGATAATTAAATAAACATTTTTAGGAGGGATTAAATAGGGTTGAGTAGTTTCTGGATTTCGGGGTTGTTTATATTGTCAAGTGTTACGACGGTGACACCAGTGTCAATTCTTTTCTCAACAGGTTTCCCTTGAATTGTATCGTATGCAGTTTTGACACCAAGATAGCCCATATTAAATGGGTTCTGGACGATGAGTGCCTGAATGACACCATCTTTAAGGGACTGAATTTCCTCTTCCGCAGCATCGAAGGCAACAATTTTTACCTGTCCTGCTTTCCCTTTGCTTTTTATAGCCTGTGCACAGCCGACCGCACTGGATTCATTAGCGGCGAAGATGCCTTTGATACTCGGGAAGGACGTTAGCATATCATTAGTCACATCCATTGCTTTAGCCACATTACTTTCACTATATAGGGTTGAAACTAATTTTATTTTGGGATAGTTGGCGATGCCCTCTTTAAATCCACGTTCTCTCATTTCAGAAGTAGCGGCACCAGGCACAAAAGGTATCAGTCCAACATCCCCTTCTTCACCTATGAGTTTGGCGAGATGTTCTGCTGCAATTTTGGCTCCAGCGACGTTATCTGTTGCTACAAAGGATACTGGCTTTTCGGAATTTACACCAGAGTCGATAGTGACCACGGGGATGCCTTTTTTTACCGCAGTTTCGACGATACCAACAAGGGCATTTGCATCACTTGCAGCAAGGACAATCGCATTAACATTACGGTTTATCATATCTTGAACGATATTTATTTGTTGTTCCACTTCTGTTTCTTTTGCTGTTCCCTGCCAGATGATTTTTACGCCTAATTCTTTCCCTGCTTGTTCTGCACCCGCTTTTACTGTTAGCCAGAATTGATGTGAAAAGGATTTCGGGATAACTGCGATTTCTATTTCTTTTTTGTTGGATGTAGAGACTTTTTGTGAATCTGACGCTTGTTGAGAAGGACCGCAAGAAATTAAAGTTGCGGTAATGATGAATATTGCAAAGAGATTTCTGAGCATACATATTCTCCTTTTATATGATGTTAGTTGTTGATGTAAAATCGAGCATTTATTGTTATTACCGAGGTACGTAATACCGTTCCCCAGTACCAACCACTTCAATTGCGATTCCATGTGTCTTAACATCAAGTAACCGAGCAGAGGAACCCGGTATAATTTCACCAACATATACTTTATTTAAATTTATAATAGCCAACCCATGAGGATTTTTCGGACCGGCTTCGCGAAGGACATTCAGTTGCATGTTTTCAAGCCCAAGCCGAACTCTATCCGAAGTCCTCAATACAGGTAACCTTGTCATGTCGATAGATTCTTCTACTTTGGGTTTAGGTAGCGATAAGGTTTGCTGGAATTGTTCTGGCTTTAATGATGGTGGAGGTTCTAATTCCTTTGTTACTACCCTCGGAGGTGTTACATCTTTTGGGGATTGATTAGATGAGACAACAATGTTCTGTTGTGGCTCATTTTTTGGGGTAGGCGGTGAAGATGTTTCTTCAGGAGTAGATGAAGGTTTTTGAGATGTAGCCGACTCATTGGTAGGGGGTTGTATCACCGTATTTTGAACGGGTGTCTCTTCGACTTGTTGAGTTTTTATAACAGGTTCTTCTTTTATTTCCTGTTCAACTCTATTATTATTCTCGGTTGTGTTTCTTGCAATTTGTAGTTGTGTATTTTCAGATTCTATTGGAATTTGTTGTTTACTTTTGGATTCTATCGGTTCTTTCGCAGTTGTGTCTGGTGATGGTTCCTTTTGAGGTTCTGGTTGTATTGAAGGTTTAACAGGAGGAAGGATCTGTTTTTGTTCTACCTGAGCAGGTTGTGGTTTTGGCATTTCTGGCACAGGATTGTTCTCTTTGGGTGGTGTTGATACAGCCTTTGTCGTTATATTTTTGTCCGTATCGTTTGTCTGTGTCGCTTCATCTGAAATTGCTTTCTGTGGTTCAGATGGGGGTTCATTTTGTGTTGACTTCTCGTCTGATATTGAGTTATTAGAAACAATAACGGGCTGAGAATTTTTAGCGATTTGTGTTTTAACAACTAAAAAGGACACAGACACAGATATAACAATCAAAGCAAGAAGAAGCAAAACACCACCTAAGAAAAATACTTTAGGAGAAAAAAATACAACGGGTGCCCTATCAGGAGTAGATGAAACGGCATCAGGCTTGGTTATTTCCGAAACAGTCGAAATAATTTCGGTGCTATCCTGTTCTTCTATCTCTTCCTTTTCAAGAAGTTTCAACTGCCGTTGTTTTTCTTCCTCGAGTTTTTTTAGTGCATCGAGGATTGAACTCATTTATTTTCTCCTAATTACAATTAATATATATTATTTTACAAAAATGTAGAAAAAGAAAAAAACTGGAAGAGAAACTGAAAAGAGTTTCCTAAGTTTATTAAGATAATATTCAATAGATAGAAATTATAATTAACTAAGACCCCTCATAAATATTTTTTAGTTATGAATGGTTATAAATTGGTGAATGCACTTTATATGATTAGCAATAGGTGTTTACAAAAAATTGGAAAGAAGTTTAATTCTCAATTGGATTAAATGTTAGTGTTACAATTTCTTTTGTTTTATTTGATTTTCTAAAATATGAATTGATATGGTAATTTTTTTGCAAAATCTGTAAATTCATTTCATAAAGGAGATGAACAATGAGTCATAAAACTTTGTTTGGAATGCCTCTTTCAGATAAAGCAATAAGAAAGGGTGAAAAATTAAAGAAAAGGTTTGCAAAGAAGTTTGGGTATACAGGTAAGGATGAATTTCCTTTAATTGCTAAGCCTAATGATATTTTATCACCATTTATTAATTTACATGATGTTTTTTCTGAGAACGAAGGAATGTCTCTCGACCCTACCAGAGGTATGGTTATTGGGACTATTCGTATGGGATATGGACATTACCGCATCGGAATGGCGATAGCCTCTGCGGTTAATCATGCAGGTTGTATTCCATACTGGTTTGATTTGTTGAATTTTAACAGTGCAGGGGCACGGATGATTCGTTATCTGGATTATTGGTATTCACTCGGGTCTCGTCTCTCGCAGAAATCAAAGTTGTTTAATCGTTTCTTTTGGGATCCACTGATGGGAAAATGGTATCGTAGTCTGGAGAAGAATTATCCTGTAATGGCTACAGCGGAGGTGTTGTCTGATGTATATCGTCAACTCGACCCTACTATTCCTGTTCTGGCAACCCATCCGTTCAATGCACACGGGGCGAGTTTCGCAGGTATGAAGAAGGTTTTAAATCTTATTCCAGATAATTGTCCATTAGGCTTTCATCTTTCGCCAGAGGCTTTGCAGATTGTTCAGGGACCTTCTGAGTATTTCGGATTTCGCACACTTCGTGGAATGATTACGCCTGGTATTGGGAAAGGTATACCGCAAGAGCAAATAAGAGCGGTTGGACATTATGTTGACCATGAATTATTGGCTCCGTTAGAAGAAGATGTGCAAAATCGTATCTCACGTATGGATAGGAAAGAGCCAAGACGGTTTTTAATTTCTATTGGTGGGGCTGGTGCTCAACAAGATTTACTCGTTAATATTGTTAAGTTTCTATGGAAATGGATTAAAGATGGAAAACTGGTTTTATTTATTAATTTTGGTGACCATAAGAATGCATTGGAGTATTTTCGGAAGAATATTCCACAATTTGATGACCTGCTTGTTTTACACAATCAGTGGGAAGAAACAAAACAATTTGTAAAGAATGCATTAAATAATGAAATTATAGGAACACTTCATGGCTTCCTGCATGACAACACTTATTCCGCAGTCTATACCACGAATCTGTTGATGCGTCCAAGTGATTTGCTAATGACCAAACCCAGCGAATTAGCGTTTTACCCGATACCCAAATTGTTGTTAGAACGAGTTGGCGGACATGAAGCATGGGGTGCTATCCGTGCCAGTGAAATTGGTGATAGCACACCGGAATGTGTTGGGCTTGATTTTATTTTGCAAGTACTAAACATGCTTATTGAAGAAGAAGACTTGCTTAAAATGTATAATGAACAAATTGTGTTACTTAAAAAAATCGGTATATACGATGGTGCATATAAAGCGGTAGAGATTGCTATGGAAAAGTAAAAACGAGTTTAATTTAGGTTTTATGGAATTTAGCAATAAAAGGGATATTGTTACTACAACGAGACTACCCTCTCTTTGGGATTTTTTTGAAAGAAATATATTAATTTAAGAAATACCCGATTTTCGATGTGATTTTGCTTCTGCTTTATTTACATAAACAAAGTGTGATTTACTGGAAAACAATTTGATTTTTAATATTTAATAGTGTATGATATAATTGAAGTTATTGTGTTCTTTAAAAGTTTAATATTAAACCAAACAAATTAACCCCGAATGTTATCCGGGCGACTTGCGAGGGCACATGCAATAAGAGGTCTCGGGTAACAGAAGAAAAAGGAAAGGAGTTGGGTTATGAAGAAACAAGGTTTCACGCTCATTGAGCTACTCGTCGTCATCGCCATTATTGGTATTCTTGCGGCAATATTATTGCCAGCACTTGCTCGTGCCCGTGAAGCGGCACGTCGTTCCTCCTGCCAGAATAATCTGAAGCAGTGGGGTGTCGTTCTGAAGATGTATTGTAACGAAGCCAAGGGAGAAAGATTTCCACCGTTGCAGGTTGTTAGAACAAAGTGCGAAAATCCAGCAGAAAATTATAGGTTCGCAATTGCAGCAGCACCCGCGGTAGATACTATTTATCCTGAATATTTGACAGACCCGTCTATTGCAATCTGCCCGTCCGATGCACGGGATACTGCAGCCTATTTGAAAAAACAAGATGGTACTACCTATTTAACATGTGAACCGGAACGAATTGATGCCAGCTATGCTTATTTGGGCTGGGTTTTTGACCGCAACAAAGAATTAGGAACAGCACCATTAAGCAATTATACGTTGTTGAACCAGCTTATTAGCTTAATGGGTGGTCAGGCTGTAAGCGGTTCTGCTCCTGTTCCTATCCAGCTTGCAGAAGCAGTTAATGAATTAATCAACAAATCACTTACACCGATAGGTGGTTGCATTAGTGGTCCGAACCAAGCAGCTGCAACACAATTAACGAGAATTGCTGATGAGGATATTTCAGTCCCAGCAGGTGTTGGGAATGGTGGTGGTAGTACTGTTTACAGGCTTCGTGAAGGTATTGAACGTTTCTTGATTACGGACATTAATAATCCCGCTGCATCGAACAATGCTCAGAGTGAAGTCTATATTATGTTAGACCAATTCTCTGCCTATGGTGCTATTGACTTCTTCAACCATCTGCCTGGTGGTTGCAATGTGCTGTACATGGATGGCCATGTCGAATTTATTCGTTACATTGGTTCCAATGATACAGTTAATCCAGATGTTAATGCTACAGAGCCGATACTTCCCAGTGTTGGTGTTGTTATCGGTATTATTTCTCAGGCGGCTGGTTATCAATAATATTTAATTTTTTTCCGCCCTCGCAAGGAATTTTCATGGGGACAGTTTCAACTGTCCCCATTTGTCTTTTAAATTGCCTTTTATAAAAAGCGATTTTACAACACAGAAATGTTTATAATTTAGTAAGAGTTTATGACTATATTATTACGAGTTATATGTTTTACAAATTGAGAGTACTTTACTGAAAGGCGACACATTATGGAGTATAGAATTGAATGTGATGCATTAGGCGAGGTTCAGGTTCCCCTTAACGTCTATTATGGTAGCCAAACTGTTCGCTCACTACAATTTTTCTCAGTTGGTAAAGAAAAAATGCCGATGGAGATTATATACGCATTAGCACTTGTAAAAAAAGCCTGTGCACGAGCGAACCGTGACCTCGGTATACTTAAACCAGAATATTGTGAAATCATTACTACTGTGGTTGATGAAATCCTCATAGGCAAATGGGACGAGCAATTCCCTCTGCATGTCTGGCAAACAGGAAGCGGAACCCAAACAAATATGAATGTGAACGAAGTTATATCTACACGTGCTAATGAACTTTTAGGTTCACCCCATAGCACTAAAAAACCGATACATCCAAATGACCATGTGAATATGTCTCAATCCTCAAACGATGTTTTCCCAACCGCAATGAATGTAGCCACAGTCCTTGAATTGAGCAACCGTCTGATTCCTTCATTGGAAGAATTTTACAAATCACTTGTCCAAAAATCGGAAGAATACAAAGATTTAATTAAAACAGGTAGAACCCACATGATGGATGCAACACCAATTACCTTAGGGCAGGAATTTTCTGGTTATGCACGACAAATCGAGCAAGCCATGAATCGTATTCAATTATCTCTGAAAGATCTGTATGAATTGGCATTGGGTGGAACAGCCGTTGGGACAGGATTAAATGCTCCTGCGGGTTTTGCAGAAAAAGCAGTTGCATATATTGCAGAATTGACCCAAGAGCCATTTCGACCAGCGGAAAATAAATTTGAAGCATTAGCGGGACATGACGCTTTGGTGATGCTCTCTGGTGTATTAAAAACAGTCGCCTGTTCGTGCATGAAAATTGCTAATGATATTCGACTGATGGGTAGTGGTCCTCGTTGTGGATTAGCAGAATTGCTCCTACCCGAAAATGAGCCTGGCTCATCCATTATGCCAGGGAAGGTCAATCCAACCCAATGCGAAATGATGACAATGGTCTGTGCTCAGGTGATAGGAAACGATGTAACCATTAACATTGCTGGTGCATCGGGACAATTCGAACTTAATGTTTATAAACCTGTGATTGCTTACAATATCCTTCAATCCATACGCCTCCTGTCTGATGCATGCCAATCATTTACCCGAAATTGCCTGAATGGTATCCAACCTAACTGCGAAAAATTAGAATACTACTTACAGAATTCACTAATGTTAGTAACCGCATTAAATCGAAAACTCGGTTACGAAGTCTCCGCCAAAATTGCCCGCAATGCCTATAAAAACGGTACGACCCTAAAAGAAGAAGCCTTAAAAACAGGCTTAATCACCGAAGAAGAATTTGACCAACTTGTAGACCCCCGCAAAATGATTTCCCCTTCTGATTAGTAAAGCCATATCCTGCTTGGGATGAAAAAGTATTACACCCGTCTAATTAGCTAATTAGATATTAGAAAAGTAGTATGTGTGTCCTGCCTATGAGTTGAGTATTGTAAATATTATATTTTCAAAATAAGCATGTGTATCAAGAGATATGTATAACATGAATTAATGAGGGTATTTAAACGGCATTATTAGCTTTTACGTTGGCAGAATAAAACAAGATGAGATAGATAAATTAATATACCTACTTAACTATTGTTTGTTAAGATGTATAATCTTTTCGAGGATGTGTTCGGGGTCTAATCCTTGATATGTAATATGTTCTGTTAACCCGCCTTTGCCGAGTTTGCTTACGCCCATATAGTCATATTTTGGGGTATAACCTCGTTGCAGGAGCCATGTTCCGAAACGGCAACCTAATCCCGTCTTGATATTTTGTGCTTCGACGACAAGGACAAAAGGCACGTTCCTTAAAAGAGTCATCATATCTTCATCGACAATGTTGAGTGTAGGTTTATTAATCAAACCGACATGAACTCCTTGTGCACGTGCTTGTTCAACTGCATCTAAAGCACGGTAAAGCATTTCTCCGTAGGACACAACATAGCCTGCGGTTCCTTCTCGTATAATTTCATCTTTACCTGGGATAAACTCATAACCGTTTTCGTAAAATTTTGTTCCATCTTCACGGCAAATGTAGGGGACTTTACTGCGGGTTGTGAAAATAAACCGAATCCCCTCATCATTCCAGATTTTATGGATTACTGCCTTCAATTGTAAAGCATCCGCAGGGAAATATAATCGAGTTTTGTCGTTTTCTGGTAAGCCATTATCTGCAAAGAACACATTTATGCCGTAGTGGCATGTATTGTCCGCAATATCATCAACACCCGCATGTGAGAAATGGCAAATGACATTGGCATGATTTAACCGTGCCATCGTTAACTCGGAAAGTATCATTTCAAGAAAAGCGGAGAAGGTGCTGAAAATTCCTTGTTTGCCTTTTTCGAAGCCAAATCCTGCGGAGGCTGAAAAATTGCCCCGTTCCTGAACGCCACCGTTAATAAACACATCAGGATGTGCAACACGTATGGCTTTTAAGCCTGTTGAGCCTTCCAGG
>JAIWNQ010000243.1 GCA_020216745.1 Candidatus Hydrogenedens sp. | reverse complement strand
ACCTTCGTCACCTTTTAGTTTTAGGTTATCTAAGACTTTGCGGGCACGTAATAAAGCCACACCACCGCCAGCGACAAATCCTTCTTCAATAGCGGCACGAGTTGCGTTCAATGCGTCATCTGTTCTGTCTTTTTTCTCTTTTAATTCTGTTTCTGTAGGTGCACCGACGCGAATGACTGCAACTCCACCTGCTAATTTAGCTAAACGTTCTTGTAATTTTTCACGGTCGTATTCGGATGTCGTCTCTTCAATTTGGCGACGTATTTGTTCGCAGCGAGCCTGAATATCTTTTTTCTTGCCAGCACCATCAATAATCGTTGTATAATCTTTTGTAATCTCAACTCGTTTTGCTTTCCCTAATTGGTCGAGGGTAATATTTTCTAATTTTATTCCTAAATCTTCTGAGAAGAATTGTCCACCAGTTAAAATAGAAATGTCTCTTAAAATTTCTTTTCTACGGTCACCAAAGGCTGGTGCTTTTACAGCGGCAACTTTAAGTATTCCACGAAGTTTGTTAACAACAAGGGTTGCCAATGCCTCGCCTTCGATGTCCTCTGCAATGATGAGCATCGGTTTACCTGTTTGAGCCAACTTTTGGAGCAAAGGTAAGAGTTCGTGGATATTGCTAATTTTCTTTTCATGACATAAGATATAACAATCTTCGAGAACTGCAGTCATGTTATTAGGGTCGGTTACAAAATAGGGAGAAAGGTAACCGCGGTCAAATTGCATACCATCAACAATTTCGATTTCCGTCTTTAAGCCTTTGCCTTTCTCGACAGTAATGACGCCATCATTACCTACTTTGTCGATTGCGTCTGCAATAAATTTACCTATTTCTTTGTCGCCATTCGCCGAAACTGTTGCCACCTGAAAAATTTCATCTGAACTGCGAACTTTTTTACTCATATTTGCAATTGCCTTGACAATTTCATCTGTGGCTTTATCCATGCCACGTTTTAGAGCCATCGGGTTGGCTCCAGCAGTAACAAGTCGTAGCCCTTCATGAACCATGGCTTGTGCAAGGACTGTTGCTGTGGTTGTTCCATCGCCAGCAGTGTCATTCGTTTTACTTGCCGCCTCACGAAGCATGCGAGCACCCATGTTCTCGAATGGGTCTTTTAAATCGATTTCTTTTGCTACTGTTACACCGTCTTTGGTTAATGATGGCGAACCGTATGTTTTTTCTAATAAAACATTTCTGCCACGCGGACCCAATGTTGCTTTCACTGCATCCGCAAGCATGTCGACGCCTTTGATTAACGCTTCACGTGCTTCTTCGCCGAAAAGAAGTTGTTTTGCCATAAAATTATCCTCCTCCTTAATTATGGTTAAAATTGAGGATGTTAAATATTTAGTTATTTTTTTACAAGAAAAAATTCTTTTTCTGTTAGCACTCACAATAAGTGAGTGCTAATATCATATCATATATATAATCGTTTTTCAAATAAATTTTACTGACAAAAATGAGGACTTCCTTTTAAGTCCAATTTATTCGACCTGCCCGACTTATCTGACTTGTATGACAGAAGATTCAAGATTGAACTTTGTATTGCGTTTGAAATAGAATTCATTGTGTTTTAAACTAAACATTTATGGGTTAAGGGTGAAATATATGGAAATAAAAAACTATCTTCATATTCTGTCAAAATTTGATAAAGTTCGTATTTTAGCTATAGGTGATATTTATTTAGATGAGAACGTTTATGGGAAGGTAACTGAGGTTAGTCTTGAAGCACCTATTCCTGTATTGGAGGTATTAGAGCGTCGTTATAATCCTGGAGCTGCTGGTAATGCTGGATGCAATGCGTCTGCATTAGGAGCGACAGTTTATATGGTAGGTGTTATTGGTGCTGATTCAAATGCGGAGATACTGAAGAAGGAGTTTCGTCAACGGCAGGTTAATATAGATTACCTTGTTGTTGACCCTACGCGACCTACAAATACGTATGGGAAACTTCGTGCTGGTGGACATAACATCCCGACGCAAGAGGTTCTTCGTACGGATACCCCACGACCGAAGCCCATTTCTGGGAAGGTCGAAGAGCAAATTATAAAAAATATATATAAAGTAGCAAAAAAAGTAGATGCGATTATGGTAGGAGACCAGGTTTCTTCGGTAATAACGCCTAAGGTCATTGATGTTATAAATGAGTGTGCAAAGAAATACCGTCTTATTACTGTTGCAGATTCACGGGCACGAGCAAATATATTTAAGGGATTTGATGTTGTCTTGCCAAATGATAAAGAAGCAGGGATTGCAACAGGGATTGAGGTTACTGATTATGAAACGTTGAAGAAAGCAGGGAGAGCCCTACTAAAATCGGCTCGTAATGCAATGATTACACGAGGTCCTGAAGGCATTACTATTTTTTATGAAGATGGTCGAATTGAAGATGTGCCTATATCTCCGGTGCAGGTTATAGATGTTACAGGGGCAGGGGATACAGTAACAGCCATGGTAACTCTAACGTTAGTTGCGGGTGGGTCGTATCGTGATTCTGCGGTTCTTGGTAATACTGCGGCAGGTGTTGCAGTTGCTCAGCATGGTGTTGTTACTGTATCGCGAGAGGAGGTAGAGCAAGCCCTTAAAAGTATGGGTGGACCGTTTAAGTTAAAAACGCTCCAACAATTGAAGAAAATAGTTCAGCAATTAAAGGAGCAGGGCAAGAAGGTTGTTTGGACCAATGGCTGTTTTGATATTTTGCATGTGGGTCATATTACGTATCTTATGCGAGCAAAGAGTGAAGGTGATGTGCTAATTGTTGGGCTAAATAGTGACCGCTCTGTTCGCCAAATCAAAGGTCAGGGTAGACCTGTAATTAATGAACAGAATCGTGCCTTGGTTCTTTCCGCTTTGGAATGTGTTGATTACATTATTTTGTTCGATGAAAAATCGCCATTATCAATTATAAAGCAATTGCGTCCGGATGTATATGCTAAAGGTGGTGATTATACTCTGGATACGTTAGTTCAGCCAGAAAGGCGTTTTGTAGAAAGTTACGGTGGTCGTATTGCTATTATTCCTGGTGTTGAAGGACACTCTACAACAGACATTATTCATAAAGTAAAGAACGGATAAGTAATTTTTTATAGAAGCTGTTTTACCCGTTGTAGACTGTAATGCGGTTTTTACCCTCCTTTTTACTTATATACATCATCTGGTCAGCCCGTTCAATAATAGATTGGACGGTATCATTTTCGTTGGAGATGGTAGCCCCGATAGATACGGTAACATTTAACCTGCCTTGTGTTGTTTTGATACTACTTGCGGAAATTAATTTACGAAATCGTTCTCCCAGAGGATATAATTCTTCCTGTTTTACATGAGGAATAATTGCGACCATTTCTTCTCCCCCCCAACGCCCTACAAAATCGTAAGGTCGCATAATGTTAACTAAAGTTCGGGCAACCATCTTTAAGACAATATCGCCAATAGGATGTCCATAAGTATCATTGATACATTTAAAATCATCAATGTCCATAAAGAATAATCCCAAACTGCTTTTTAATCGCTTCATTTCTTCTAAACGGTCTTCCAGTACTTGTTCTGTATACCTGCGGTTTCCAATCTCGGTTAAAGGGCAAATGAGTGCTTTTTCACGGGTTCTCCGAAGTTCTTCTAATAAATTAAGTTCTTCAGTATCCTCTTGAAAAAATTCAATAGCACCTTTAATCTCGTTGTTTACCATAATTGGTAGTGTCTCCACTTTTACAGGCATTCGAAAACCTGCCTTATGTCGCAAATAAACGCGAGCCTCACGGAGTTGTCCATCTTTAATTGTTTCATATAAGGGGCAACCTTGAATGCACAGTTCAGTCCCATTGTCATCTACATGCCTTAAAATATTATCCTGACACTTTGCCCCTTCTACTTCCTCTTGGCTATAGCCTGTTATTTCTTTAGCTTTATCGTTCCATAAATAAATTTCCCGTTCTGGTGAGACAACATACGCCCCTATGTTAAGGTGTTTGATAATTTGTAATGCTTGTTCTGAAAGAATACTATGCACTTTTTCATCAATACTTTTATTTGTAACACTCATACATTCTTATCCCATCTCTTATTGATATTTTTACATAGATAGATTTTATCACAAATTTTGCAAAAGAATAATATTGGATAAAATTATGATGCCTACCTCCTCAGAGGTAGGCATCGTTTTATTAGAATGCAGTTTTAATTACAATAATTGGTCGATGTTCCCAATTAGTGAGGCAAATACGCGATTTGCAGGATGTTCTGATGGATAGCGAAGAAATTCCGCATGCCCATCCATAAACAGAACATTAGCACCACCAGGGATGTGATTGAAATCTGAAGGAGTCGTTTCCAAACCGTCAAAGAAGAATGATATTTCGCTTTGTGCTTTTGTGCTTGCTGCAGGGTTGTTAATATCAGTAATGAGGAATCGTTCTATCCCTTCACGAAGCCGATACATTGTACTTATGACCTGCCCCGTTCCATCTTTAATTGGGATATCTTTATCAACAACTGCCAGTGCAGAACTTGCATCTGGGGCATTATTTGCATTGCCAACAACATCTCCTAATGCCTGTAAGAAGAATGGCGAAACGAAAGCCATTGGGAATTGGTTTGTGGGCACAGTTGGGTCATTCGCATCCATACCGGGATTCATATAGTCCTGTTCACGCACAGTCCAGCAAAGATAAACATAGGATAGTGTATCAATTCTACAAGGACACACCGGATTATCTGGATTTACACCGCAATGCCAACGACCATCGGTAAATGCACGTTTTCCATCAGAATCAGAAGGACACACATTTACAGCCAAATCGGAAAGATATTCCGGATATAACTGTGGTCCCCACCACATAAAATCGATCCCGATACTGTCACAGTTATCTCCGCCAGCGACACTTACTGTTGGAAACCTTTCACCTTTGGCTTCGTTGGCATACATCTTCATGGACAATCCCATCTGCTTTAAGTTGTTTTGACAGGATGAACGGCGTGCCGCTTCACGAGCACGAGCAAGAGCCGGCAATAAAATTGCCGCAAGTATGCCAATAATGGCGATAACGACAAGGAGTTCAATCAATGTAAAACCTTTCTGTTTCATAACCTAACTCCTATTCTTATATATTAAAGTTATAACTACTCACAGCACCCGGTATCACAACAACCGGGTGCTGTTATATACCAAAACTTATTTATTATGCTTGCTTCCGCCGACGGACTAAGATTAACGAACTGCCGGCGACAATTACACCTGAAATTGCACCAATAATTGCAATGGAGCCCACAGGAATTTCCGGATTGCCGGGCCACATGTTGGTCTTATCTGTAGCCGCTTTTACAAATAATTCCATGCCACCACCTACCGCAATGACTTCCTGTGCTTCTTGCAAATTCGTCTTACCGTCACCATCAAGGTCACCGTTCGCAGCAATTGCACCATCATTTGCCTTTGCCAAACCGTAAATATGATAGTTATTTACACTGGGTAGCCCGACAGCACCGCCAGTCAAGGCAAGAATTATAGAGTGCCATGTGGTCAGCATCTCAGCGCTTGAACCTAACAACCCTGCCATAACATCGCTAAACGCCAGAAATGCTGCAAAGATAGGGTCAACATTGCTTGCCAACCACATCATATCCTGTTCAAACAGATTTTTATTATAGGCAAAATCTTGAGGAATTCCAAGTTCTGGATGGAAATTCGGATGGCACAGGCAGTATTCAAGTAATGCCATACTCCATGAATCTTTCAACCCATCTCCTGGATATGGACGGACATGTGCCATTACCTGTTCAAGGTATTCAACATCCCAATTAAACCAACTTAGCATCCCAAATGCAGAAAGTAGAGCATTCAACTCAGATATCGCACCTTCAAGAGTGGTTGCAAATTGTGGGCCCTGTCCAGTGGTCGGGTCGTTAATAAGCCCATCATATTCACATGGAGCTTCGCCCTCTCCTTCCGGAGTTCCTTCTGGAGTTCCTTCGGGTGTTCCTTCAACGGTTCCTTCTCCTTCTCCACCACCTCCTGAGAACTGCTCCCAGAAGTCAGGTATACCGTTAGTATTGCTATCAGGATAGGCATTCGGAAACTCAACTAAACCTCTACGAGTAGCACTGGCTTTGTTATCATTCCAGCCACCACCGCCTGTAATTTCACCATAATCTTCACCACTGGAATCATTAGGCTCACCAGAGTTCCAATTAACGTATTTTCCACCGACAGGTGTTCCACTTGCAGTACCCTGCCAGAATTGTTCACCTGTTCCAATCCAAATCCATTGTCCTTCTGTGAATTTGTCTGTTGCACCTATCCACATATTGCTGTTGGTTTGTGGATATACTGTACTCATAATCCATTCATTTTCCGCTGCATCATCAATAGTAACTAAATGTCCTGGAATTGCGATAGTTTCGCTTGCATTGTTCACAAGGCTATGCTCTGTAGCCACCTGTTCTGCAATCTCCCATGGCAAGGTATAAGGCTCTAACCAATACACATGTTGATTGGCAGGATTATAAAAATAGGTCTTACCCCAACGAAGCCCTGTTTCACAAACGCCACTTGGGTCTTCTCCACTTGTGGTAATGCCTGGGTCCATTGCCGCAGAAACATAGTTTTCTACATTGCCACCTTGTCCATACCATTCATTAATGTTCTTTACACCATCGCCATCAAAATCACCGCACATGGACATATAAGCCTGCCTCCGCACATAAGGTGGTTCCGCAGGCTGACCCGAACTCCACGCAGACCCATAAGAAGATAGTGAATATAGAACTTCTGCAACGGAACCCCATGAACCCGAAAACCACGCAGCTGGTGTCCTACCATAATCGCCATCACCCAATGTAGCATACGCAGCACCCATAATCGCCAACGCGGGGGCAAGTGAATTTACCAGTGCACCTTGATGAGATTGAAATGCAGTCCAATTCGTCTTAAACGCTTCGTGAATTGTATCGTGTAATGGATGCGATGTGTTATTACAAATTGCTGTTAACAGGGCAAATTCATTAACATCCAAAACATCATTATCATTGTTATCTGCATCCGTTGGGTCTAAAAAGTCAAATACATAATCACCACCAAATTGGAATTGAGCCAATTTGGTCATCCATGCTTCGAAATTCACGCTTGAGGCGGTAAACGAGCCTCCGGGTGCATTTGACCATGTATAATTCGCTGGGGCATCAGCCCACGCTCCAATGACGAGGAGCCACAAACATAGTTGGAAACCGATTACCAATTTTAACCTTTGCATAAGCCACTCCTTCTGTTAAAGGGTTAAAACACTTATAAATGACATGCGTAGGAGACAGTCCATACACATATAAGCCCTTATTGAACATTAAACTTTCTCTAATTAAGTTATCACATTTTTATATTGTTTGTCAAGTAAAATTTTAAATTTATTTTACAATAATTATTTTATTTTAACACCTTCAAAATCATGTCTACAGGCATGAGATATGCCACAGAAAATCTTGCTATATATTTGCATTATTTTTATTATAATTGTTTGTTAAATAACAAATAGAGGCTTGATTAGGGATTGAATACATCATAATATTAAGATTAGTAAGTGTTATAGTCATGAATAATACTTAGGTATTGGTTTTCTATTTTCTTTATTATGAAGGTAGGAAATAAGTGATGAATTAATAAATAAGTACTCATAAAGAGGAAATACATTTTACTTAATCGTTATAATAATAGAAAGAAGTTCATATCATTAATTTTTGCAGGAGTTTAGGATGACATTAAGCAGAGAAGAGATATATCGCATTTTTACTGAGACAGTTATTATAAAAAAACCAAGATACGGGATTATCAAAGGTTATCATGAACTGCCGTATATTTGTCTTGGGGAGGCATTAGAGAGTCGGTATAATTCTTTATGTGTTCGAGGGAAAATACATGTTTCGCCTCAATTTGTAATTAAGCCGTCATATTATAAGGCAAAATATAGCGATCTTTTTGGTGAGAATGCGGTAGATGTAGAAATAGCGGGTCGGATATTTGGTTTCATAGGTTTTCCAGATAAGCCTGTGGAATGTAAACTGGAATATTTAGAAGTTACACATTTAGAACAAAATATTGATACCGCATTATCACATAGTTTAGATGAGTTGGAGAGAAAAGAAGACATTACGACAGGTGTGTTTATTACACCTGACAGTAGATACTATCCCATTTCCATTGAACGATTTATTACAGCTATTCTTGATGATGAATTTGCTTTTTAAGGAGGATGTATTATGAAAAGTGCTTATGAGTTGGCTATGGAAAGACTGAACAAGATGTCGGGAGAAGTAAAAAAATTATCTCCTGAGCAGAAGGAAAAGATTGCAGAGATAAATCGCAAGTATGACTCTAAAATTGCGGAGTTAAAAATTACTTATGATAACAAGATGAATGCCGTTTCAACCTTTGAGGAATATGAACAGTTGAAGTCAGAACTTGCTAATGAAATTCAGAAGTTAGAAGAAGAACGTCAGCAAGAAAAAGATAAAATTTGGGAGAAGGGCAATAAATGTCATAAAAAATAGGACGTTAACCGTTTTCTTGTATAATTAAGTGCAGTGTATAGAGTTAATGTTATGTTCCTTCCTATGTGCTTTTTTCTTATCAATTTAAGAATATATAACGTTGTGGATTAGTTTATATGAATATAAGAAAGGATTACGAAACAGGGAGAAAGAGACGAAGTATTAATCCTTGTCTAACATGTGGTGCGTGTTGTGCTTTTTACCGTGTATCTTTTTATTGGCGTGAGTGTAGTGATAATAAGCCTGATGGGGTTCCGATAAGTTTATGTGAGGACTTAAACATGTTCCGACGGGTAATGAAAGGGACTAATCAATCTAAACCTCGGTGTATTGCCCTAAAAGGAACCATCGGTAAGCATGTGTTTTGTAGTATCTATTGGCGTAAACCATCTATTTGTTGTGATATTGAGCCATCATATAAATATGGTTTTCCAGAGTCTAAATGTGACAAAGCCCGTCTTGCTTATGGATTAACTCCATTAACTCCGGGAGATTGGAAGGCACCAGAAATTGATGCTCCGGATTTTTATTCCCCTGCGGCATGATGGTTTATCAATAATTTGATTATTAAATCTTAAAAATAGTTCCTTTACTATATTTCTCTAATCCTTTGGTTGCATTTCTTGTATCTAAAATTAAGGCGGAGTTAGATACAATCTGTTGATAATCAAAGGACGAATGGTCTGTCACAATGACGACGAGGTCAAATTGAGATAAACCGTTGGATAGGGGATAAGAAGTAAATACGTTTCCTTCCACGTCTATCGTTTTGACAAATGGGTCTGAAAAATAGATTTCTGCCCCTTTATTCAGTAGTAGAGAAATAATATCAACAGCGGGTGATTCACGAATATCCGAAATGTCTTTTTTATAAGTTACACCTAATAATAAAATTTTGCTTCCTTGGATACTTTTCATTTTTGTATTTAGTGCGTCAGCCATTTTTTCAACGACATATCTGGGCATAGATGAGTTTATTAGTCGTGCGAGTTCAATAAACCGTGCTGTATAGTTTAATGTTTTCATTTTCCAGGAGAGATAAACAGGGTCAATGGGGATGCAATGTCCACCCAATCCGGGTCCTGGATAGAACGGCATAAATCCGAATGGCTTGGTTTTGGCAGAATCAATTACTTCCCATATATCAATGTTTAGCTGATTACAAATCATTGCCATTTCGTTAACCATTGCTATATTTACAGCTCGGAAGGTATTTTCTAACAATTTGGTCATTTCCGCTGTTCTTGCATTTGAGACGGGTATAATTTCAGAAACTGCATATTTATATAATTCGGTTGCTTTTTTTGTGCATTCATGGGTAACTCCACCGATAACTTTAGGAGTGTTCCGTATGTTGTATTGTTTGTTCCCAGGGTCATATCGTTCGGGAGAGAAAGCAAGATAGAAATCTTTACCTACCCGCATACCCTTTTTTTCTAATCGTGGTAAAATAACTTCTTC
>JAIWNQ010000242.1 GCA_020216745.1 Candidatus Hydrogenedens sp. | reverse complement strand
TGTGGTGCCTGGATATGTTGTGCTTTCGAGAACAATCAGCATTCCTGAGTGTAAATAAACCTCGATGGAGTCGACCGCTTGGATAATAAAAGATATATCTGGTTCTTGGAGTTTATTTAATGGTGTAGGTACGCAAATAATGGCTGAATCTACATATTGTAAAATTTTGTAGTCATTGACGACATTGAATCTACCCGAAGAAATTGCTTCTTTTATCATTGTTGCTGGGACATCATCCAGATAAGAGTCTCCACTGTTTAACTTTTTAACCTTCTCTTTATCTGTTTCTATCCCATATACCTCTAATCCACCTTTATAGAATTCCAGAGATAAAGGGAGTCCTACATAGCCCAATCCTAACACGGCTATTTTAGAGATGGGTTTATCATTCATAAACGGTTTCCTTTGTTATTCTTTTTTATTCATAATATAAGATTTTATCTCGATAACCCAACATGCCAGCCTGACATAAAGAGAAATCATACCGAAGTGGGTCGTCAGGGCAGATATATTGAAACACTTCTGTTATACGTATGGCAGTCTTTACATTAAGTGAATGTGTTTTAACAATGCCCCAGGACGTAGCCCAATGATATATATGAGTATCTAACGGGACGATGAGTTGGTTAGGATGAATGAAGTCCCAATAACCGATGTCAATTTCGTCTTTACGAACCATCCAACGTAGGTATAAGCATAATCGTTTGCATGCACCACCTTTTTCAGGGGCTGGAACTAAAAAGAATAGGGGGTTATTGGCTAATGTTCTCAATTGACTTGAAAATTGCTGAAGGGCAAGCCACAAATTTTGATGCTCTCGTTCATAGTGTTCACGAAAACATGCTTTGATGGAGGAATATTCTTCTAATATTTTTCGGAGAGCGTATAAAAGATGTGCAACAGTTAAGCCTGAAACAAACCTATGTTTGAATGAGGATAACGATGTTTCCAACTCTGAACGTGACCAATGAGGTAACTCAATTGATGGGGATTTAAATAAATTTAATATCTCTTTTATTTTTTTATTGAATGCTTTGACATTTCCAAAGGCAAATAACGCAGAAATTAATCCTACTATTTCCTGATCTTTTGCTGAATTATAATTATGTAGCCAATAGACAGGGTCATTTTTGACAAATTCAAGATGGTGGTATTTGTTGTAAATTTTGGCTAATGATTTTTTTATATGTTGTAATTTTGTTTTTAAAAGCATAATTATTAAATACTTATATACCAGATATGATAGACTAATTATAGACTAATTAAAGACGTTCAAGGACATCACTTTCGAACAGGAGATTAATTATGACACTTCCGAGCAATTTAGGGCAACATATTGCACGACTACGTGAAGGGAAAGGCGTCTCACGGGAAGAATTAGCGAAACGAAGTCGTTGCAAAACGGAAATAATAGAAGCCTTAGAAGAAGGACAACTGTCGCCATCATTAGCACCATTACTCCAGATAGCACGTGGATTAGGTGTGCATTTAGGAACGTTGTTGGATGATAAACCGCAAGCTGGACCTATTATTACGCGAAGTGGTAGCGAAGCACGTCCTGTTGTGCGATTTTCTGGGATTCGTGTAGCATCTGATTCGAGCACACTTGAATTTCATCCATTGGCTTATAATAAGGCGGGGAGACATATGGAACCCTTTGTTATAGATGTTCATCCGACTGTTTCCGAAGATTGTATGTTCTCAGTTCATGAGGGAGAGGAATTTATTTATGTTCTTGAAGGGAAGATACAGGTTTCTTATGGTTCGGAAATTTATATTCTAAGTTCTGGAGATAGTATTTATTATGATTCCACAAATCCACATGAGGTTCGTGCAGTAGGTGAAAATAACGCTCGTATTTTGGCTGTGATTTATACCCCCGAATAATTAGTTGAATATATTAATCATTTTATATTTCGATGTTTTTCAGGGACGTAAGATAATTTAAGCACAAGCAGTTCTAATGCGATTTTTTCGTCCATGCCTGTTTGACGCATAGTGTACGTCGTCTCGTTGCATAAGTTCATGGCAGTTACTAATTTTTTCAATCCGAATCGTTGAGCTAATGGGGTTACTTTATTTCTGACGAAGGTGCTTTTGGGTTGTTCTTCGGAAATGGCTAAGGTTCGGTATGCATTTTCTAATAACCATTGGATAACCCCAATAATTTCAGGGGGTTCTTTCCCTTGCTGTATCAATTCTTTAAGTATGAGCCAAGCATTTTTCATATCTCCGCGAGCAATAGCGTCTGTAAGGTGCCACACACTTTCCTCTGCGACATCTGCACATGAGGCTAATACATCTTTTATTGTTATTGTTTCTCTATCCCCAACAAATCCGACTAAAAGGGTGAGTTCATTTTGAATGTCTTTTAATTGGGCACCGCACCTCGCCATTAATTCTTCTAATGCCTCTAATGATATTTTTTTCTTTCGTTCTGCCAAGTATTTTTTTATCCAATCTCTTAGTTCATTCGGACTTAATAGTGGGCATTCTATAATGCCGTTGATTTTAGTAAATGTTTTATACAAAGGTTTTCGAGCATCTGTTGACTCTGCAATGCATAACAACAAGGTGGTTTCGGAAGGATTTTCTAAATATTCCACCATGGATTGAATAGATTTTGCCTCACTTTTCTCGCTACGGTCTAAAACTTCAAATTTTCGGACAATGACCACTTTTTTAGATGAAAAGAAGGGAAGGGTTTTACATTCCATTAGGACTTCATCAATGCTGGTTTCGTCTCCATAAAAGGTGCGTATACCAAATGATTCTTCACCTGATGGGATAAATCGTGCTGTCAGTTGTTCAACCATCTCTTCCGCAAGTACGGGTTCAAAGCTGATGTTATTCCCTGATACGGAGGGGCAAAATAAAAGGCACTTGCTAACTATATCTCCTTTATCTAAGGATTTTTTGAATTGTTTTATATCCATGTATATCTTTCTATAGGCACAATGTTGTATTTGTATGGGTTAGTTTTGATAATTATTGGTTTAATTTGATATTACCACGGTTCAACAGTACGGTAGAAAATATCTGATGCTAACTGTTCTAATGCTTCTGAAACGGCTCTGTTTTCCTCATCACTTGCAAATGAACGGACTGGGGTTAAAAAGGTCTCTACATTGCCTCGAGTTCTGTCTGAGGTTTGTCCTACCGCACGGGTGAAATAGGTGCTTTCGCCTGTCATGAGCGGTTCCTGCCATAGAACTTTACCCTCATGTTGGTCTGTTACACGTACTGCAGCGGTAACCACAATCAGGAATTGGGTTGTTTCATCTCTCACATCATAGGTGAGACCTTTTCTCTTATAATCAAGGATGGCTCCTTCAATAAGTAAGTCTGCTTCTTCTGGTTTGACTACCTTTAATCTACCATCATTAATGAATTTTCGTATTAGTGCATTGGTTAGGGGTGCTTGCAAATCATATTCGGAGGATTTATTATAAAATCCAGATATGGCTACCGTCTGATACTTGGGATTTAGTGAAAGTTTTGTTGTATAGGCACAACTTACTAATATGTTTAAAATAAAGAGCACTGTAAAGATACTACATATAAATCGAAATTGTGATGTTAATGTTCGTTTCATAAACATATCAGGTTATTGTTTACTTGTTTCCTGTTCAAATTGGGCACGTAATTCACTTGTTTTCGCTGGATTTTCTTCAAGCCAGCGGTTCGCTTTCTCTGCGAATGATGTATCGCTGTATTTTGTCGCAACTAATTGGTAATAGATACGTGCCGAATCAAATTCTCTTTGTTTTTCATAAAATCGGGCTACTATCATTTTTTGTTCTGCTATGTTTTCCCGCATTTTACTACGCCATTCTTTTAGTTCCGCACAACGAGAGTCCTCGGGGAAATTGCGTATAAATTCATCAATTGCATCGACCGCTAATTCTGCTCTACTCTGGTCATATATGGGCTTTAATGATGAATCATAATAACATTTTGCTAAGCTGTAACGTGCATCGTCCACCCAATCGGATTGGGAATAATTTTCTATAACGCGACGGTATTCGTAGGTTGCCTCGATATATTCCTTGCGTGCTTGGTGGCATAGGCCAATTTTATATTGAGCCTCTGCAGCGCCTGGCATGAAGGGTTGGTTGTTAACTACCATACTATATACTTCGATGGCTTGTTTTAAAGGTTTCCCCTTGAAGATAGAGAACCATTTGCTCCTTTTCTTTAAGCCTTTTTCATACAGCTTATCGCCAATTTCATATTGTTTTTTAATTGCCTGTTCATATAATTTGGAATCTGGATAATTCGATACCAGCTTCTGGAACTCTTTTGCAGATTCTAACCATTTGCCCATTGCCATTTTTATTTCACCTCTTAAAAATAAATTCTGGTCTGCTAAGGGGTCCTGCCCATAGAAGTTGATGAATTTTTCAGTTTCTTTCAATGCTTTTTTTAGGTCACCTTGTAAAAATAAACTTCGTGCATACTCGACTTGCAATTCTGCGGTCTCTTTTGGCATTCGCTTAATGTTTATAAAGCGTCCTGTTTGGGGTGTCCATGTCCATTGTGAATAACTATCGAGTGTGATTAAGCAAGCCATGAGTATTAAAATCATTACCACATTCTTTTTCATTTCTATTCTCCAGTTTTAAACGTGTTGTATAATTAACTTTTATATGCCCAAAACTTCAATAATAACATAATTATTTTCATTACTAAATTTGGAATATAATAATATCACATTATAATAATAACACAATTTGACAAAAATTTAAAATATGTTTGTTTCAAATTCTTGTGTATTTTATCGATTTTTAATGAACGAAATCTTTTTTGCATATTTATTATAAGGGAAGCATGAAAAAGCCAGCATTAACTTTGCAAACAACAACTCTCTGGGATTATCCCTCACAACATTATGGTGACCAAATGCAGGGAGACCAGAATTATCCCGGTGCAACTCCTTCGTATATTATATGGAATCTGTTACAGCGATATACCCGTGAAAAAGACCTTATTGTGGATCCTATGTGTGGAAGTGGCACAACTATTGATGTGTGTAAGGACTTACATCGCAGGGGTATTGGATTTGATTTAAGTCCCTATCGGGACGACATTATTCCTGCGGATGCACGTAATTTGCCGTTACGCAATGAAAGCGTTGACTTTGTCTTTATAGACCCACCATATGGTACTAATATTCACTACTCAGATGACCCGCGATGCATCGGAACTTTAAGTGCTAACGATGATACTTATTACAAGTCTATGGAGCAATGTATCCGTGAGATTTACCGTATCTTGAAACCTCAGCGGATTATGGCTTTATATTGTTGCGACTCTTTTCAGAAAAAAAAACCATTTGCTCCCATTGGATTTCGATTATTTTCAATTATGGAACAATGGTTTACACCTATGGATATTATTGCGGTTGTTCGACATAATAGGACATTAAAAAGAAGACACTACCATACGGAGGCGGAACGCGGAAATTATTTCCTCCGTGGGTTTAATTACCTGTTTATAATGAAGAAGGAAATAAAACAGAAAAACTGAATATATGAAAGGAAATGAAAATGACTACACAGTATTATTTATCAACTTGTTCCTATGTCAAACTTGTTCTATTATTTGTTCTTCTTTACATGATAGGCAAACCCTGTTTCTCAGATGAGACATATCAAGGACAGTCGTTGTCTATCAAAAACTCACGGGGTGATTATACCGTCGCCTGTTTCTATTTCCCGAACTATCATATAGACAAACGAAACGAAAAAGTTCATGGACAGAATTGGACTGAATGGGAATTAGTAAAAAACGCCAAACCTCGATTTGCAGGACATCAACAACCAAAAGTTCCCTTATGGGGGTATGTAGATGAAGCCGACCCTAAAGTTATGGAAATGAAAATTGATAGCGCAGCGGAACATGGGATTGATGTTTTTTTGTTCGACTGGTATTGGTATAACGATGGACCCTTCTTACAGCGATGTTTAGACGAAGGCTATCTTAAAGCACGAAATCATAATCGCGTTCGTTTCGCCGTAATGTGGGCTAATCACACATGGCTTAATATTCATCCTGCTTCATTAAAAACAGTCCAATCTCCACAGGTACTGTATCCTGGTGAAGTAACCCCAGAAACCTTTGAACAAATTACTGATTATGTGATTGAAAAATATTTTTCCGACTCTGCCCACTGGACTATCCATGGCAAACCTGTATTCTCTATTTATGAAATCCATACCTTTGTTGATGGTATTGGTGGTTTAGAAGTTGCTAAAAAGGCATTAGATAATTTTCAGAAGAAGGCAATTGCTAAAGGGTTTCCTGGTGTCCATATTAATGTGGTCAATATTGAAAATCGCATGCCAAAATGTGTCCAGGGTAAAATGTCCCCAGCCGAATTAATTCGTTATTTGAATATAGATAGCGTAACTTCGTATGCATGGGTTCTGGATACTCCACTAAATACATTTCCTGAAACACCCTATACAGAAGTGGCAAACCGATTTGATAACATCTGGGCAGAACGCTCTCAACAATTTGGTGTTCCTTACTTCCCCAATGTTTCTATGGGATGGGATTCCTCTCCTCGTTGTAAACAGGACGACCCTTTTGAGAACAAAGGCTATCCCTTCACTCCGATACTCTCTGGAAATACACCCGAACAATTCCAATCCGCTTTAGAAAAATGCCGTGCGTTCTTAGATAACAACCCAATCTGCAATAAAACATTGACCATCAATGCATGGAACGAATGGACCGAAGGCAGTTACCTCGAACCCGACACCAATCACGGCTACGCCTACCTTCAAGCAATAAAAAATGTATTTGGAAAGTGACTATAGTATTCCTTTAATATTGTGAATTTAATAATCAAAATCAAATAAAGATTTTTGACAAATTGTTTCTACTATACCATTATTTCTCATTTCTTTTATTTCACCGTTTAACCTTTTTAAAATAATTTCATAATATTTTTTTGAAATTTCTATAGTAATATAGTTCCGTTTTAACTTTTTAGCCACAGCCGATGTTGTTCCTGTCCCTCCAAAAGGGTCTAATACAATATCTCCTATATTTGAACTTGTTTTAATTATCAGTTTCAATAAATCTTCTGGCATCTGGCAGGGATGAGTCCCTATTCTCTCCTTAAATGTCCCGCATACCCTGGAAAATTGCCAGACATCATCCGGAATTTTGCCAAATGGATTTGCTCTTTTGTCTTTATAAACAATCTGTCTTGCAGATGGGATTCTTATATCTTTGTCATTAAATGTAAATTTCTCTTTGTCTTTTGTGAAATATAAAATATGTGTATGAGCCCTGTTGAATTTTTTGCGTTGGTTTTGTCCGAAAGTGTAATACCAGATAATCCAGTTTCTGAAATAGAACCCTGTTTTCTTCAAGATAATACTTATTTCACCGGCAAATTCATCCCCTATAGCAATATAGATACTTCCACTTTTATTCAATAATCTATAGCATTCACCTATCCATTGCATTGACCAATTATAATATTCTTCATAAGGCATGTTATCGTTATGAACATCGTATTTTATCCCAATGTTAAAAGGAGGATCTGCAAATACTAAATCTACACAATTATCGGGCATATCTCGCATTATCTTTATACAGTCTCCTAAATATACTTTATTAACCTCCATGTTTATTCTCCACTGCCAAATAATTCACAAGGTTTGATTTTAAACTGTATTTTTGTTGGGTCCGGAGTTCCACCTTTTCTCTGCATTGTGATTTTTCCAATATAAAGACTTCCTTTAGGAGAAATACATATTTTCCCATTGCCAAAAAAGTTCATAACAAAATTTATATCTTTTAATACCCATGTCGTTGTATTGTTATTCTTATCATATCTTGTAACTAACATCCAATCTGCTGACAATCCTCCTCTTCCTTTTATTATATCACTTACAACTCTAATTCTGTTCTTCTTAAAAAAATTAATAATTTTGTTCTGTATTTTTAAGGGAATTTCATTAAAGAATAGTCGCCTTTTGTCCTTAAGTCTTATATTTTTTAGTTCTTTGAGATTTCCATTTATTATTTCTTTCTCTGGATTTAATTCACCTGTGAAAAGTTTAAGCCAATATGATATTTCTTCATTAAATCCCCACATTTCTTGGTAGCTCGCAACTGTCCTTTTATCTATCTGGTTATAGTCAGAATCGCGATTCGCTTTTTTTAGAGATAGATTTTCAATTTTTATGATGTCCCCAATTCTAATATAAATTTTTATTTGCGCATCTGCTTTTTTGTATTTGACAAATTCCTCATATTCACCTTCTTTTACATCAAATTTATTAACATCTGCTTTTTTTATTCTAACTGGTATTTGAATTGCTTTTACAGATTTGATTTTATTGAGATTATATCCCATAATCTGAAGCCATTCTTGTGCCTCTTTATCTTTTTCCCAGGAATTGAACTTTCTACATATTGTTTGTTCATTGGCAAATCCACCTTTGGCTGTTTTTGAGCCTAATTCTTTCTTATCCATAAAAGACCTCATAAATAAGAATAGTTAAAAGCCATAAACAATTTAGGTAATATTTTATATTACCAAATTTATAATAAAAGATGTGAAAAATAATATCTATCCATCTAACGATAAAGAAGTACTACGATTCGACCTTGCTTTGCTTTAAATATAATACACTTGCTATTCTCAATTTTATATGCATATTTTATTATAGAGTTCACAAAACATGCTATTATTTGATTGCAGAGTTTTATATGGTTTTAAATAAAGATAGCAAGTTAGAAATATGTGAGATTTTTTATAGTATACAGGGGGAGTCTACATGGGCGGGGTGTCCGATGATTTTCATTCGGTTGTCGGGGTGTAATTTAGATTGTTCGTGGTGTGATACGAGGTATGCCTTTGAAAAGGGGACTTTTTTTACTATAGAGGAGATATTGAATATTATCTCCCAGTATAGGTGTAAAAGGGTTGAAATTACAGGGGGAGAACCATTGCTTCAGGAGCCTGTATTGATGTTAATGAAGATGCTGTTAGAGAAAGGATATACTGTTTTGTTGGAGACAAATGGAGCATGTTCGATTAAGGATGTTCCCCCAGGAGTTGTTAAAGTTATGGATATAAAATGCCCTTCAAGTGGGATGGAAAAGCAAATGCTATGGGAAAATATTGATTATTTAAACCCATTTTTAGATGAGGTGAAGTTCGTCATTGCGGACCGAAATGATTATGAGTATGCAGTCGAGAAACTTCATGAGTTCCAATTGGACAAAAAATGTCGGGCTGTCTTATTCTCACCGGTTGCCGGGCGTATATCTTTACAGGAATTTGCCCATTGGATTTTGCAGGATGGTTTGCCAGTGCGATTACAAGTGCAATTGCATCGAATTATCTGGGGCGAGAATACAAGAGGGGTTTGATTTTGTTTTAATCGGTAGATTATTGTTTATGTGTTTGCTATCATCCTTGGGAGTGAAAAGAAATATCACAAATGCTTGAATATAAAAGAGATAGGAGTTCATTTGATATGAAAAAACAACTCTTCTTGTTGTTCTTTGTTGCTGTTTTCCCCTTGTTTTTATCAATTGTTGCTATGGGGCAAGATAATATATCTACAAACACCCCTCCGCCGAAATTGCTCTGGGAGATAGGTACTCCTGATAACAGGTGTTTAGAATTGGCACTGGCTCCTACAAATTATACCCGCTATGGGGAAGATTCCTATTTTATGGTTGGGCATTCTAAACCTGCGGAAGATTGGTGTTATATTCATCCTGGACCCAAGGACGAATGGGCTCAAACGATACCGCATATTTTTACCGTCTTATTTTATCTAAAGTCCGTAGAAACTCAGGAAAACGCCCAGTTGAATTTATATCTGTTGGAGTTCAATAAGACCTATCCGCCTAATTTGACTATATATGTAAACGGGACAAATTTCCCGGTTCGACTTCCGCCGGGAAAGGGAACGGATGAATTTTTAAGTATTTTTGATGGCTCATTACCTTCCGCAAGGAAAAT
>JAIWNQ010000241.1 GCA_020216745.1 Candidatus Hydrogenedens sp. | reverse complement strand
TGAAATTTCATTCCCATCTTCATTATTACGATTGGGTGAAAATGTTATTCAGTTTACGGTATCGAGTGGGAGTTGGTTCATTTATGATGCGGTTCAGTTATTCACCCCGAGTAAGTTTGAATTAGCAGAACCGAAAAAGACTGTATTACGAATTGGTAAACCCATACCCATTCCTCTGGTTACATCTGTAGAGGAAAAAGAACTCCGTGACATAAAAATCCCTATCCGTTGTTATGGTCAGCCTTTTGAGGGGAAAATATCTATTACGAACAATGACCCGATGGATATAAATCTTCAGCCTGGTTGGAATACCATTTACTACCCGGTAAAAGAGGTGGATAAGGATACATTTTCGTCCATTGAAATTAAGGAAGAGGACAAAACGGTTGCGACTCGTGACTTTGTTATCCCTCCTGCCAAACAAAAGACTTTATATCTTATTCCACATTCTCACAATGACATTGGGTATACCCACATACAGACAGATGTATTAAAAATACAACAGGAAAACCTTACTAAAGCATTAGAACTTATTGAGAAAACAAAAGACTACCCTCCGGAAGCACAATTTCATTGGTCTGCAGAGGTTTTGTGGGCAGTAAAAAGTTTTTGGCAAGTTGCAGATGAGGGAACGAAAGAGCGATTTAAAAAAGCGGTTAATGATGGTTACTTTGAATTACCGGCTCTTTTTACAAATCAACTCACAGGTCTTTGCAATGGTGAAGAACTTACACATCTCCTTGATGAAGCCCATTATGTATCAAACGAATTAGGAACAACAATTGATTCCGCCCTCATAACGGATGTCCCGGGGTATACATGGGGATTGATTCCCGTTCTGGCACAAGCCGGAGTGAAATATTTTTCTATTGGTCCCAACCTGTCCTGGCGGGTAGGAAATATCCTTGACGTTTGGGGCGATAAACCATTCTACTGGGCTTCTCCCTGCGGAAAACATAAAGTCCTTACATGGATTGGTTTGGCGGGATATAGTTGGTTCTTCGGCGGAATCAATGCTATGCCAGAGCAAATTCGCAATTATTTGGCAGAATTGGAAGACAGAAATTTCCCCTATGACATAACAATTGCACGGTATAGTGTCGCCAGTGACAATGGACCGCCGGATGATAAACTGCCTGATTTTGTAAAACAGTGGAATGAACAGCATAAAACCCCAAAATTGGTTATTACCACAGCCCGCAAGGCTCTACAAACTTTTGAGGAGAAATATGGAAAAGATGTGCCTGTGTATGCTGGTGAAATTACACCCTACTGGGAAGATGGTTCTGCTTCTTCCGCACGAGAGACCGCACTAAATCGAAATACGGTGCGGAAACTTATGAATGTAGAAACGCTATGGGCCTTATGGTTTCCTGATAAATATCCTGGTGAAAAATTTCAATCAACATGGGAAAATGCAGTTTTGTATGATGAGCATACCTGGGGTGCACATAATAGTATTTCCGAACCGGATAATCCGTTTGTAAAAGAACAATGGGCTATAAAGAAATCCTTTGCGGAAAATGCAGAAAAGGGTAAAAATGATTTATTCAATCTATTTGTCAACAATTTTCAACCTGACTATCAAACGGTGTCACAAATTATTGTTATCAATCCGACACCTGTTAACCTGACAAAGGTTGTAACTATCCCCTCTTCGTGGGGACGAAAAGGCAATCGTGTATTAAAAGAGGGGAAACCAGTCCCTTCACAAGTTCTACAATCGAATGACCTTGTTTTCATAGCCCATGAAATTCCTGCATGGGGCTATACGATATTTACCGTTGAAGCAGGAACCCCAGAAAATCCGGAAGCATCTGTGATTGTAAGTGATAATACTATGCAAAATGGACGCCTTGAATTAATCATTGACCCACAAACAGGAACCATTAAATCATTAAAAACACAATCTGATGGAGAAGAATTTGTAAAAGAAAATACACAATACAAAACAAATGAGTATCTATACACCTCAGGTCGAAATCCTGAAAACACAAAACGAGCCGAGAATATCCAGATAGAGATAAAAGAAAAAGGTCCTGTTATGGGAAGCATTCTCGTGCGTAGTACATCTGTCCCCGGGGCTAAAGAAATTCAACATGAATATGTGTTATATGCAAATTCAGACTTTGTCGAGGTTATAAATTCTATTGATAAAGAAGATATTCGCACTCCGGAAGCGGTTCATTATGCGTTTGCTTTTAATATTGACAACCCTAACATTCGATATCAAACACCTTTTGCGGTGGTTCATTTACCGGAACAGCAATTACACGGTTCCTGTAAAAATTATTTAACCGTTCAGGACTGGGTTGACATCCAGAATAATGAAAAAGGAATTACACTATTCACACCGGATGTCCCTATGGTAGAGATAGGCAAAATTACCGTTGACCCAATCGAAGTAGGCTGGAAAAAAGGCTTGATACTTGAACCCCATATCTTCTCGTATGTGATGAACAATTACTGGGAAACAAATTATAAAGCCTCTCAGGATGGATGGCATACATTCCGATACTACATAAGACCATATAAAAAGAATGATTCCTCCAATCCCGATACCCTTGCAAAACAATTGACTTCTGACCTGATTGTAATCCCTACCCATAACATACCCCAACAACTGACCCCTCCCGTCCAGATAACCCCCAACTGGGTAATATATCATGTCAAATACAATCCTGACGAAAAGGCATACATCGTTCGATTATTTAATCCGACACCCGAACCTGTTCCCGTGCAGATTAAAAATGCATCCACTACTAAACCCGTTATAATCACTTCCACTTTATCTAACAATCCACAATCGGAACCCTTTACAGAACGAACCCTCAATCCGTGGGAACTGCTAACCCTGAAAATTAAGTAAAAACAACCCGTTACAGTATTTTTAATACAGAAGGGGCAGACTTACCAATCCGCCCTAATGGGAATAATTATCACGGAAATGAATGCCCTGCGAATGTTATGAATACAAAATGAGTTCCTACGACTTCACTTTGTGCCAGAGTTTTTGGACAGTGGATAGGATTCGTTCCTGGATAGATTCTTTCCATTTTGAAGGTAACATATATCCAATCTGGAAATCTCCGCCTTCATATCCTCCTTCATGGAGAACTCTCACAGAAGGGATGTAAGCCATTACATCGTTGGAATATCCCAATACAATGGCATTATTTCCAAGCATACTTTTGATACATTTTGCATAATCCACAACGACCTCTCCACCCAGAGCAACGAGTGGAATGCCACCCAGATTCCATACCTGTACAGGATAGTCATAAACATCAGAAAAGGACCTGCCTTTTGCTAATTCGCGTAATAAATACCTTGCAGACCTGAACTTATAGTCCACCTGAGTAGGGTCATTTGCAATCCGTTCCAATTCCTCTTTACGAATCGGCTGTTCCAATTCCAGCGTAACGAATTCTAAACTTGTGGATAGATTGGACGGTATCGCCTGGGCATTATCTTCTATCACGGTCTCAACTGCACAGGCTAATTCCTTACCGTATTGCCTGGCTAATGATAGTTTAAGACGGGGCATAGGGTCTATGTCTGCTCCACAGCCTCCCAGAAAAATAGATACAGCCCCCGGATACATATTTTGCAATTCTATCTGAGCAAAGCCTGGATAATCTCCACACCAATAATAATCTGCCAGCACTGTGCCATGACAGGCATAACTACAAACAATGGCTATCATTGAGCCGTTATCTACCGATGTAGCGAAAAGCACCGGCACCGAATAATCTACCGGTCCCCGGAACTCAAATACATTTTCTATTTCATCCGGCTTATTATTGCGTCTATTGACCGCAAATCGTGCTATCCCTTTGCCATAATATAAGTTAGCAGGGATTAATTCTGATACTGCTTTTGCAATGCACTGAAAGACGTTGTCTTCTAATTCCGCTGTGTAATTTTTTATCCTTTCCAGCTGGTCCGTGCCATCGAGGGGATATATATTTACCAATGATTTCTCTATCACGGGTCCGGAATGAGTATGAGAACTGTTTAATAAAACCCGTTCCGGAGGGATTTTTAGTTCCTTCTCAACTCTGCTTTTGATTCGTTCTGAGACTTCCCGAGGGAAGCCTATGATATCGCAACCTACCATGACCGCTACAGTTCCATTTTTATCCTTTAAGACGAGGGCTTTAACCCAGAGCGGATGTATCGCTGATTGTGCCGGTTTATCCCGCAAGGCATAGCCCGACATCCACAATCCCACCGGCGGAGTAATATCAACCGCCGAAACCCCAACGAACCATTCCATATCTTGTCCCATCACAATATCTCCATACTTTGGCTAAATATTTATATACTAAACATTAAGAGTAGTAAAAACCTATAATTACAGCAATGAAATTCTATTCCAAGGAGACAAGGAATATTTTCTCAAGGATTTTTTTCTTATCTTCATTTACCTGTTATTCCATAATAAAAATAGGAGAGCGTATTTTATTCTCAAATTCTTCGAAATTACTGAACCAGTATTCTCTATAATTTTCTAGAACCTTAGCACTACCTTTTGTCTTAAGCAATAATTTTGTTTCTACTGTCAAACCATTATGTGAAAACTTTTTGCTGATTTTTGTCCCATCCACTTGTGTCTCAAATAATCTTGAATATCCATCAATTTTTCTGTATCCATCTGTATATTCTGTGCCTTTTGGATCAACGAACAGAATATAATACTGATTTCCTTTCTTTAACCAAAATATAAAGTCAGGTTTGAATTTTTCAATACGATTTGTTTTAGGCTGATAATAAGGAATGAAGACCTCATCTAATGTTTCATCAATTTTTGAAAAATACCACCAATCAAATTGATTAAATATATTATTATCATTTTTCAAATATTTCTCTAACTCATTAATAAAATCTACCTCACTTTTATGTTTTATGATATGTTGAATAAAATCAGCTCGATCTGAATCTGTTAAAGCCACAGGTATATAGTAATGATTAGTCAAATACTTTATCTTAAGTCTTTCTTTTATACTATAGGTTGTCTCCTCTTCCTTAACGATACTTGTAGAAATATTTTCGATTTGTTTAGTGTAATCATCTATCGTGATTTCATTTCTTTGTAGTTGTTCTTTAAATTTCTTTATTCTATCATCCTTGTCTTTTACCTTCTTCACCTTTTCAATTTTTTCTCTTAATGAGTTTAACTTATCAGCAGTTATGCTTATTCTCTTAAAATGTATGATTTCCTCTTCCAATTTCTTAAAGGTACTGAACTCTTTTACCTTGTTAACGAAGTGAGTAAATATTCTTCCAAGCAAAAATTCAGGATTTTTTATTTCTCTTTCTGAACTATTTATGTAAAAATAATCATTTACTTTACCATTAAATCCTTCTTTTATTCTGTGTAGTACCCTCAAATCACAATCATATTTAACAAGACATACTTTCTCGCCTAAATAATTAAAATAATCCTTTACAAGGGCATAATCATTTTGATGTATTGAAAACCTTACTATGTCTTGCTCTTCTATTATGATTTTTTGAGATTCTTTATAAACAGGGATTAAGAGTAATTTGTCTTTTACTTCTGGATTTACTTCAAATAAATCACCAAGTAGTTCATCTTGTTTTTCTTCTTGGAGTGTATTGATTATTTCCCTTAAGTTATCTGCTTTTGTTCCATAAACAAACAGAGTTTCAAGGGCGTTACTCTCATTTTTTATTCCATTAAATTCCTCATGGGTAATTTCATTGTTATTGTATAAAAATTGAAGTCGTTTTCTTTTGTTAGGCAACGGTTCGATTCGCACTCCACGGCCTATGGACTGTAAAACAAATTTTTTCGCATCCGTTCCTTTTCCAATATTGATATAAAGAATAACATTAGGGCGATTACTATCCCAGCCTTCATAAAAGGAACGAGATCCCATAAGAATAGTTATGTTGGAATCATCATTGTTCAGATTAGCGAAAACACTTTCATTCTCAAATTTTTCCACAATTTCGTAATTTGAAAGCTTATTCTTGAGCCATTCCGAGATATCCCCAATTTTAATTAACCCAAAGGGCTTATCAGTGGTTGCAAGTTTAAACACAATCTCCTGTTTATTGCCCGGAATTTTGAGAACTTCTATTTTTCCTGGTGTTTGAGCATTAAAAACATTTTCTAAAATATCCTGATAGGTAAAATTTTTAATTTCATCGTGATTAATATGTACTTTCTCTCTCGTAAATACATATTCACCTTCAGTTTCAGTTAGAAGTTCTTCTTTAGCCTTATTCAAAACATCCTTATCTATATCCCCATTGGCTATTCTTTCAATTTCCTTGAAGAATAGATACAAATCAGAATCTTCCGTATTTACAGAATTCACTAAGGTTAATATGAGTGGCATGTGGTAAAAATTATCACCAATTTTCCCCTTTTGTTTAGCTATATACGCATACAAAAGTAAAATTTTCAAAATAATAACCTGCTTTGTCTCTTCTGTGAAATCCTCTTTCTTACCTAATTTGGATATATCACTTCGTGAAATATAAATTTGTTTGCCGTAGCCGTTAGTAATAAATTTTTCAAGATTGAAATTATAAACACAGGTAATAAAATCTGTTGGGTCGGTGAAAGTAGCCGAAAAGTTAAATAAAAATCCATTTCGGGAAAGTATTGAGTAAAACTGTTGTCGTTTGCTATCCTCTTTGTCCCCTTTATGTGCTTCGTCAAGGAGTATATACCAGTTCCCTGAATTATCATAATTGCGAAAATCTACAATTTTATCTTTCTGCTCGTCTGAAATTAAATCACTTCGGTAATAGAAGACATCCACTTCATTTCCGAACCTTAATCGGTTTTCCCTCCTTACTAATTCATAGTCTTTCAGATTGAACAGGTTTATATGCACACTATTTGTTGAATTATTAAACTCCTCAATATGTTTCTTAAACTGTTCAATTAAATCCTCCCGGTATGTTAAAAACAAAATCTTTCTATTCGGAATCTGATTTGTCTTTATCAAATTAAAAAGCACCTCAATCAATTTAACTATGACAAGTGTTTTTCCGCTCCCCGTGGCCATCCAAAAACTCATCCGATTAATAAAATGATAAAAAGCAATTTTGCTTTCACCTACAATTGTATAATCTTTGCGGAAATCCTCAAATATCCTTTTAGTTTTTCTATTTTCTAAATCGAAATCGAGGTTCTCCTCAAAGCCATTGTTTTTGTATAGTTCGAAAAAACGTTCCTTATTAGCCCCTAAATCAACATAATAATACTTATACAAAGCCTTTATAGCATTTCTTAGGGCACTTTGTTGATAGTCAAATAGAGTTTTGTTTTCAGAAAATTTAGCTAAATCAAAATCTATCCATTCTAAAGATAACTTATCCCATTGAATACTATCTGCTATATTTTGAAGATAAAGTTTCATATGCTTAATAAATTAGTGATAATTTTTATTAATTTATCTTTTTCTTTGGGGTCACTAACAGCAATCAAAAGTGCCAGTGCGGTCAAAGCATTATCATTGATTTTCTTTTCGCCTGTTTGACGATATAAATAATTATTACGCTCCAAAAAATAAACAAACAAAAAAGAACCAATTCGTTTGTTTCCATCTATAAATGGATGGTCTTTGATGATGAAATACAAAAGATGGGCGGCTTTTTCTTCTAACGAAGGATATAATTCTTTCCCATCAAAAGTTTGATAAATACTACGCAAAATTCCTTTAAGATTTTCTCCATTTTCTTGTCCAAATAATTCACTTGCTTCTTTTTTGGCAATCAACTCCTTTTTAATCTCCTTAATAATCTTTTTTGCATCCTCATAAATTAAAACAAACCTTCCTTTTGCCTTTTTAGCAATAGTAAGTTTTTCTTTATCATATTGTTCAAGTAAGGTTAATGTTTTGGAGTAAGAAGAAAGTAAATTTAAAAGTTCATGTTCTTGTCCAGCAAGTAGGTTGTGTTTAGATTTTTCATGTAAAAACGAAATTGTGTTTTGCAACTCTTTTATTTGGTTTTTTGCTTGTAGAAGTTGTTTTTCATTGATGGCGTAGCCCTTTATTAAATAACTTTTTAAGATGCTTGTAGCCCACTTTCTAAATTCAATAGCACGAGCAGAATTTGTGCGATAACCAACTGCCAAAATAACATCTAAACTATAAAAAGCTACTGGTTTATCCGAATTTGCAATGTGTAAAAAATGCACATTGCTTTCCTTGTCTACTTCATTGTCTAAAAATATCTTTTTTATGTGTTTGGTAATAACAGAACGTTCCTTGCCATATAGTTTGGCAATTTCATCTTGTCTTAACCAAACACTTTCATCTTCCATACGCACCTCAATCTGTGGTCCTTGCCTGGTTTTGTAAATTAAAATCTCGCCTTTTTTTAAGTTTACTTTTGCCATAAATATATCACTCCCACCAAATCAATGGTTTAATGAGTTTATAATCTAAATCTTTTGTGTTGATTTTTGTTCCGCCTTCAAACTCGACTTCATCGGCACTGATTTTCTTTATCCATTTTCCGGTTAAATTTGATAAAGTCTCTGCAATATCTATGTTTTCGTAAAGTTTGTTTAAATCAACTTTTGCTTTTTTATTTTCATAATCAATTTCCAACACTTTTAGCATTTTTTCATCTTTCATAAATACATATTGCTCATAAGGATTTTTGTTCCCTATAATAAATATATCGTGATTTTCATACACTGCATTTGCAAGTGTTTCTTCGTATTGTTCAAGTTCGTAATACTTGAAAAAACCCCCGCCCTGATATTCTTTGACTTCTTTTGAAATACCTGACTTATCATAAGCCAAAACCTTTTTCATTCTTGGTAAAACTACTGTATAAAAATGTTCTCCCATCTCTACACCTATCCATTTCCTGCCAAGTTTATGGGCTACTGCTGTCGTTGTGCCAGAACCAAGGAAGAAGTCCATAACTAAATCGTCTTTGTTAGAAGATGATTCAATTACCCGCTGTAATAATTCTTCTGAATTTTCTGTAGTAAATCCATGAGTAGATGAATAACCAGAAATATCTGTCCAGTTAGAACCGATAGTTTCCCATTTTGTCAGAAACTTTGGCATTCCAGTTTGTTCATCCATTTTTACTAATCCTTTTGAGATAGCATCATCTAAAGCCTCTTGACTTAATGCCCATCTTCTACCCTCTGGAGCTTTTATCCTTTTTCCAAAAAAGTTTCTGTAAAGTAAATCCTCATCTTTTCTTGTCCCAGGTAAATGCATTTCTACCCACTCCCATTCGCTTTCTGGTTTTAATTTCCTAAAACCGTTAAAAATAGTATCTTCTGATTTTCCGTAGAAATAAAGGGATTCCCAAGCAGTGTGAAATCTTCCACTCTCACCTTTCAACGTTCTAGTTCTTTTAACAGCAATTTCATTTTTTAGATTGTTGCAAAAAATATCGTCCATTAAAAATCTTACAATCCAATTACCATTATAATCACACCTTACAAAGATACTTCCTTTTTCATTCAGCCAATCTTTTGCAATTCTTAATCTATTTTCAAGCAATGTTGCCCAGTTGGCATCTTTATAGTTTGTGCGATACAGGAACTGGTCAGATGAATCTAAATTAAATGGTGGATCAATATAAATTGTCTGCACTTTTTCTTTGAATTTTGGTAGGAGTGTATTTAATGCCTGATAATTCTCACTTTTTATGAGCCAGCCGTCTAAGGATTTATCTAAATCATCAAATAAACTCAAAATCTCCAGTTCTAAATCTTTGAAATATTTTGTATCTATTGGTAAATGCTTATATTTTTCTGATAGCCTTTTACCTGTTAAATCATCTTCAATTATATCTTCTATCTTAAAATTTTCATCTACAATCCCTAAGTCTTGCCACTCTTTTATTTGTTCGCCTATATTCGGATGTTTTAATATTCGTTCCACCAAATTCCCCTCTTTTAGAGGGGCCAGGGGTGTGTGCTCCCCCTCTTTTAGAGGGGCCAGGGGTGTGTGCTCCCCCTCTTTTAGAGGGGCCAGGGGTG